>JASFIX010000081.1:0-10401 GCA_050122435.1 Desulfobacterales bacterium | reverse complement strand
TTGCCTTTTGTATAAAGGCTTCTATTTCCTTATGCTTGCCGGCGATCACGGTTGTTTTGATTTCTTCAATCAATTTTTCCATCCGATTTTTTCCCTAGTAATTTTTCAGCGCAGAGACGCAGAAGGCGCAGAGCTTTTAATTAAAAACAACTCTGCGATCTCTGCGTCTCTAACGATCGCAGTGAGTGGCGGTGGGAGTTAACCAACTCACGAATACCCTTCGAAAGCCGTTTCCACAATGGCATTCAAGTAACGAATAACCGCTATTCAAGTCCTGATTGCTCCCGAATGCTGCGACCCATGGCAGAAACATCCTCATCTTCATGGCCTCTGGCAATGAGACCGTTTAGGATTTGTGCCACCAATGCCGCGGCGGGCACAGTCACGTTCAAGTCACGTGCAGTCTCTAAAGCAATTCCCAGATCTTTGTGATGCAGTTTGACCCGAAAACCCACCGGATACGTATTATTGACCACATTGATACCCCGGTTGTGCAAAACCCACGAGCTGGCTGCACCGCCGCTAATAGCCGCGATCACTTTTTCCATATCAAGGTCGGCTTTCATGCCCAGGGTTAGTCCTTCCGCCACACTGAGATAAGTACCGGAAATGATAATTTGATTGATCGCTTTGGTAATCTGTCCGGCCCCGATGGGCCCCACATGGGTGACGGTTTTTCCCATGATCTCCAGGATGGGCAGTGCTTTTTCGAAATCGGCTGCATCCCCGCCGACCATAATGGCCAGGGTTCCATTCTGGGCCCCTTCAGGGCCACCGGAAACCGGCGCATCCAGCATTTTTATGCCCTTGGCACCCAACTCTTGCGCCATTCGACGGGTGGCGGCAGGGCTGATGGTTGACATATCAATGAGGATCGCGCCCTCGGGAGCACCCTGAATGACACCATTTGCGCCCATAACCACTTCTTCGACATCCGGTGTATCGCTGACGATGGTGATGATGATGTCAGCTCCGGAAGCGGCTTCCTTTGGTGAATCCGCCCGCCGGGCACCTTCTTTAGCAACCGTTTCTTCTTTTTCCCGGGTGCGGTTATGAACGGTGACTTCGTGACCAGCTTTGAGGATATTGAGCGACATCCCCACACCCATGGTGCCCAGACCGATAAATGCAACTTTCATTTTTGTCCTCCTTCGCAAATTCGAATTTAAGTGATTAACTGTTTTTTCTGCCACAATCACAATGTATCAATTTTAATACATATACTATAAAAGCGATTTCGGCTTGAGGGCAATTTTATATTTTGCCATTTTTTTGTAAAGCAACGTACGATGGATTCCCAACAATTTGGCTGCCCGGGCCTTGTTGTAGTTGCTTTCTTCCAGGGCATAGCGGATGGCCTCTCTTTCAGCCCGGGCTTGAACTGCTTTAATTGATGTTTGATTTGATTTTGTTGAATTCTTTTGGCGGTTTTGCAGAAAAAAAGGCAGGTCACATAAATGAATCGTGTCGCCTTCTATAGCAGACATTGCCCTTTCAAGCACGTTTGATAATTCTCGGACGTTGCCGGGCCAATCATAGCTTTTTAAAGCAGCCTCAGCATTCTTATCCAATTTTATTTCGGGAAGCGTTGCTTCCCGGGCGATCTGATTTAAAAAGTGATGTGCTAGGGGGAGGATATCGCTTTTTCGCTCCCGCAGCGGTGGAATGCGCAGCGGAATCACATTCAGTCGGTAAAAAAGGTCTTTGCGAAATCGATTTTCAGAAAGCATTTCTTCCAAATTTTGGTTTGTCGCTGAAATTACGCGGAAATCGGATTGAATAATCTGGGTTCCGCCGACGCGTTCAAACTCCTTATCCTCAATTGCCCGCAACAGCTTTGGCTGCATCTCAATGGGCAGATCTGCCACCTCATCCAGGAACACCGTTCCGTTCCGTGCCAATTCGAATTTACCGGGTTTACCTTCGGCTCCAGCACCGGTAAAGGCGCCTTTGTCATAGCCGAAAAGCTCTGATTCAAGAAGATCTCTGGGGATGGCGGCGCAGTTTATGCGCACAAAAGGATGAACCCTGCGAGGGCTGGCATGATGAATGGCTTGGGCAAAAAGCTCTTTTCCGGTTCCGCTTTCACCTGAAATGAGTACTGGAAATTGGTTGGCAGCCGCTTTGAGGGCTTCCCCTTTAAGGTTGGTTATCGTCCGGCTTTTGCCGATGATACTGTTAACCGTATAGTGGGTTGATCGAAGATTGATGAGTTCTTCCTCGTAGAGCTTTACCTTTGATTCCAAAAGCGAAAGTTCTCCGGCAAGTTTGCCCACATCTTTAACATTTTTAAACGTGACCTGTCCGAAAACGGCAATGACCTTGCCGTCTTTCCAGATCGGTATGCGTTGAACCACCATATTCTGTCCCTTGATTCGATGGCTTTGGTTGATCTCCGGCTTTCCAGTCTGAGCAACGATGTGCATACGGGTATTTTCAATGACTTCGGTACAGTGTTTCCCGATCTGATCTGCAGGATTGAGCCCTAAAAACTGACCGTAAGGTTTATTAAAGTGGGTAACAAAGCCATCAGCATCGGTTACCATTACGCCATTGTAAATGCTATCCAGAATAAGCTCAAACATTTCTAATCGCTGGTGCAATCCAACGTTTTTGTGGCCTCGATCCGGACTTTTGGGTTTTATTTTTTTGTGGGGTTTTACCCGGTCACGCTGTATTGATTCCATAGCTGCCTCCGTATCATATTAGCTACATGTAGTTATTGTGATACGCGTTTATTCCTTATTAATGCTTCTCAATATTTAAAGCAACATAAAATTGACCTATGACATCAAGTATTTTAAGTTTATGTAATCACATAGAATTCTTTGCATTGCGATCCTGATCATTCGATTCAAGGAGAGTAATAAAAAAACATGGCACACATTTCGCACAAATAGTTTTCCTCCACTCCGATTTGCACCATCCTTTTACATCCGGCCCATGGAGAATTAGAAGGTGGATATTCAAGAGCCCAGGATCACTAAAGAAGACATCCTATCTCCGACTGATAGCCATTTTAATTCAAACAGCGTCTGCATCGTCACCGGTGCGGCCAGCGGCATTGGCCGGGCCACGGCGGTAGCGGCAGCAGCCAACAACCTGATGACGGTTGGGCTGGATATCGATGAGACTGGTGGCAAAGCAACCCAGAAAATGGCCCGGGAAATGGGCGGCCAGATGATTTTTATCCGAACAGACTTATGCGAAGACAAAGAGATCGACTATGCCGTTTCAGAAGCATCTAAACTGGGTACCGTCCGTTATTTGGCGAATATCGCCGGGATCCAGCACATTGATTCCATAGAAAATTTCCCCATTCAAAAATATGATCTGATGCAAAGACTGATGTTGCGTGCGCCCTTTTATCTTTCCCAATTGTGTATCCCTCATATGAAAAAAAGCGATGATGGTATCGGGGTCATCGGCAACATGACCTCCATCCATGCCCATATCTGTACGATCAATAAGGCGGTGTACAACATCACCAAATTTGGCCTGCGTGCATTAACGCAGTCTATTGCGGCAGAAGGTGAGGGCAAGATTCGTTCGTTTTCTGTAAGTACCGGCTTTGTTAAGACCGCCTTAGCGTTAAAGCAGATTCCCGCACAAGCAGAGCAACGGGGGATATCGCCGGAGGAGGTCGTTCGTGATGTCATGATGGGAAGTTCGCGTGTCAAAGAAATGATGTCTCCCATCGAAGTCGCCAACCTTTTTATTTTTGGCTTTTCACGCCATGCCAGATATTTAATTGCAGGCGATCTGCTTTTTGACGGCGGCATGGTGAAAACCTATGCACAGAAATAGAGGGATATGATGAACATCGGCTCATTGTTTTCACGCCATGCCCGCTACCGTCCTGATCATCTTGCGGTCGTATTCGAAGATCAACGTCTTACGTGGCTTGAATTTAACAAACAGATCAATCGTTTGGCAAATGCGTTGGTCAACCTGGGCATTCAAAAAGGAGATAAAGTCACCACGATTCTTCCGAACTGCCTTGAGTTGCTTGAAATTTATTGGGCTATAGCCAAAATAGGGGCCGTTGTTGTACCCGCAAGTACATTGTTGCTTGAGCAGGCGATGAAAACACTGCTGCAGGATTCAGATTCAGTAGCGCTTATTACCAATTCTCAGTTTGTTGAAAAAATCGACAGCATCAAACCTGAACTGCCGGAAATCGCTGAAGATCGTTATATTCTGGTCGACTGGAAAAATCACGCCGGGTATCTGGATTATCATGCGCTCAAGTCGGCCTCGCATGATCGGGAACCGGAGGGCATTGTCGTCAGTCCGGATGATCCTTTTAACATTATGTACAGCAGTGGTACCACGGGTTTGCCCAAAGGCATTGTCCACACCCATCGGATTCGGGCGGCGTATGCGACTTCGTTTGCCACCGCTTATCGAATGACCCCCGAAAGCATCACCATGCATGCCGGCGCCATTGTTTTCAACGGCGCTTTTTTAGATCTCATGCCCACCGTATTTTTAGGGGCAACCTACATCCTGTTGCCACAGTTCGATCCGGTTACCTATATCGAGGTCATTGAACGGGAAATGGTCACCCATGTGGTGGTGGTGCCTTCCCAGATAATTGCGCTGCTAAATGCACCCAATTTTTCTGATGATGCGCTGAAATCACTGGAAATGGTTCTGTCGGTTGGCGCACCGCTTCATAGACAACACAAAGATGAGCTGAATAAAAGATTGCCCGGTCGGTTTTATGAACTGTACGGGTTAACCGAAGGCTTTGTGACGGTCTTGGACAAAAACGATTATGCCGCCAAGCCGGAGTCGGTGGGGGTGCCGCCGCCGTTTTTTGAGATGAAAATATTGGATGAAAACGACCGGGAAGTTGCGGCTGGCGAAGTCGGGGAAATCTGTGGACACGGCCCGATTTTGATGCCTTGCTATTACAAACGGCCCGATTTGACCGAGGAGGCCGTCAAAGACGGCTGGCTGCATTCCGGGGATATGGGCTATGTTGATGAAGACGGATTCTTGTATCTGGTAGACCGCAAAAAGGATATGATTATTTCCGGAGGGGTCAATGTGTATCCCCGAGACATCGAGGAGATTGTCGTGCAGCATCCGGCGGTACAGGAAGCGGCCGTTTTCGGGATCCCCCATGATAAATGGGGGGAGACGCCTTTAGCGGCGGTTGTGTTGCAACACCCCGGCGAAATTTCGCCGGAGGAACTGCGCAATTGGATCAATGAGCGGGTTACAGCCAAGTTTCAGCGGGTACACAATGTCGTCGTCATGGATGAATTTCCTCGGAACGTGGCGGGCAAAACCCTCAAACGGGTGATGCGGGAAGACTACTGGAAAGGGCAGGAAATAAAGCATTAGGGCGAATCAGTCTGCACAGCGCGGATGTACCGCACAGCTAGAATTACGGTTGCCTGCTGTAATGGTGAGATATCATGCCCAAATCGATTGGGTGGGCATAAACAACCAATCCACAACATCCAAAATAAGGAGGAAGAAATGAAAAGTAAATGGCTAAAAATTATTTTTGGTGTTTTTTTGGTGTTTTCTGTCGTCTCCATGGCACAGGCCGCGGAGCCTTATCATCTGGGGGTTAATCTGGCGATCACCGGTACGGGCGCACTTTACTGCAAAGACGGTGTCGACGCCATCAAACTGGCGGTCGAAGAGATTAATAGCCAGGGTGGTTTTCTGGGTAAACATCCCATCGAACTCTTTATACGGGATACCCATACCAAACCGGATATCGCTGTGCGTGAGGCCAAGGACCTGATTTTGCGGGAAAAGGTGCGGGCCATTTTGGGAACCTATTCAAGTGCCTGTGCCGTGGCAATCAAACCGGTGGCCCAGGAGTACAAGGTTCTTCACATCCCGGCCATCAGCAATTCGGAAAACATCACCAAGGTCAATTTCAGCCCTTACACCTACCAGGTGGTTCCTAACAGTTATATGCAGGCCAAAGCCGTTGTGGTGGGCGTTGCAGAGCTCGCCAAAAAGAAAGGCTGGAAGAATTATATCACCATTGCCTCGGACTATGAGTGGGGCCGATCCACACAAAACAATACGGTAGCGCTTTTAAAACAGCTCGCACCGGATTTGAAACTGCAAAAAGAGTTCTGGCCACGACTCGGCGAGACTCAGTTTACCTCTTACATAACAGCGATCATGGGGCAGAAGCCGGATTTTGTTATCGGCTCGGTAGCATCAAAAGACAACGCCGCCTGGATTAAGCAGGCCAAGGCCTATGGATTTTTTGAAAAGGTTCCCTATCCCGGATCGCTGATCAGTGTCTCGGAACTAATCACTCAATCCAAAAGTCTCACCCGAGGATTGGTCGGTCTGTGCCGCGCTCCTTTCTTTGCGCACCTGGATGTGCCCATGATGGCCAATTTTGTCAAAAGCTTTAAGGCCAAGTACGACCGCTATCCGAGTGACTGGGCCGTGATGGAATATGATGCGGTCTATGTCTTAAAACAAGGAATCGAAAAGGCGGGCAGCATCGATACGGATAAAGTAAAAGACGCCCTGAAAGGCGCGACCGTTGACACAACCCGCGGCCAGCTCTATTTCCGTAAGATTGACAACCAGTTGAGCTGCTCCTCCTATATCGGTGTGGTGGCTGATGATTCCAAGTACCCCTTTCCCATCTACCACGATCTGGTCGAGATTAAGGGTGCGGATTCCTGGCGGCCCGAAGAAGAGATAACTGCCGCCAGATCGGAATAAAGAGCCGAGGAAAGCATATGGACGCTTCATTGGTTTTTGCGCAGTTTCTGAGCGGACTGTCCCGGGGCATGATGTTGTTTCTCATCGCTTCGGGACTGTCCCTCATTTTCGGTGTGATGAACATTCTTAATTTTGCCCATGCAACACTATGGCTGGTCGGGGCTTACTTTTGCTACACTTTCTGGTTCCTGATGCAGGATTATGGTTTTGGCTTGTGGCTCAGTATACCCCTGGCCGCCTTGGTTCTGGCCGCCTTCGGCTGGGTTATCGAGGTGGTGTTAATCCGGCGGGTATACAAGCGCGAGCTACCGGAACAACTATTGCTCACCTATGCCATGGTCCTGATTCTCGGCGATTTGATCAAGATTGTCTGGGGGGTGGAAGACAAGTTTATCGAGCGGCCGCCGCTGGTGGAAGGCCCGGTGTTTATCTTCGGGATGCCGTTTGACTCTTATTTTATTTTTGTCATCCTGGTCGGATTGGCCGTGGCCGTCGGTCTGTGGTGGTTTTTGCAAAAGACCCGCTTTGGTCATATTGTCAGAGCTGCGGTCTTCAGCCGCGAGATGGTGAGTGCCCTGGGAATCCCGATCCCCCGGATCTACACCGGGGTGTTTGCCCTGGGGATTTTCATCGCGGGCCTGGCCGGTGCGGTTCAGGCCCCGGTGGGATCCATTACACTGGGCATGGATATGGCCGTCATCATTCAAGCCTTCTGCGTGGTGGTTATCGGGGGCTTTGGAAGCCTTCTGGGTACCTTTGTGGCGTCCATAATTGTCGGAGAAGTGTATGCCTTTTCGATCCTTTTCTGGCCCCAGGGCGCCCTGGTTCTGATATTTATTGTCACCGCATTTATATTGATCATACGGCCCTGGGGTTTATTTGGAACACCTACCAGGGCTTAAGGAGAAAAAACAACCTCAAAAAGGTGCGATCTTATGATTAGATACTGGTGGCTCGGGCTGATCTTTATCGTAATGCTTCTCTTGCCTCTGTTTATCGGGGTATTCTGGGTTCACGTCGCGATTGAGATTTTGATTCTCGGGCTGTTCGCAGTGAGCTTTAACATGATTTTTGGCTACATGGGCCAGCTCAGTTTTGGACATGCGGCTTATTTCGGGGTGGGTGCCTATGCCACCGGTCTGCTGCTGGTAAAGACCTCCATCCCACTGCCGGTTTGCCTTGCGGTTTCCATGGTCACGGCGGGATCTTTTGCCTTGGTCATCGGCTATTTCTGTGTGCGCCTGACCGGCATCTACTTCGCCATTTTGACCATGGCCTTCGGGCAACTGCTTTACTATATCGTTTTTCAGTGGTACTCATTTACCGGCGGCGACGATGGCTTGCAGGGCATCGTCCCGCCCGAATGGCTCATCAGTGCTTCAGCCTATTATTACTTCACCCTCTTTATTGTTATCCTAGCCCTGATCGTGATGTGGTTTATCAGTGAATCGCCTTTCGGGTATACCATGCGCTCGATTCGGGAAAACGCCGACCGGACCCGTTTTATCGGTATCAATGTTAGAAAATATATGCTTATCAATTTTGTGGTGGCGGGCATGTTTGCAGGATTGGCCGGTGGTTTATTAGGACCCTTCAATCGGAGCATTGCCCCGGACCTGTGTAACTGGCACCAATCCGGCGTGCCGGTCTTTATGACCGTCATCGGCGGCCCCCTGGGATTTTTCGGACCCATGATCGGCTCGGTAATCTACACCTTTCTGTTTGCCTTTGTCACGGGCTTTACCGAATACTGGCCGCTGACCATTGGTCTGGTGATTGTCTTCGTTGTATTGTTTATACCCGGTGGGGTTCTGGGGCTGGCCCAATCAAAGTTCAAGACCTTTGGAGCCAGAGATTTGATGGCCGAAACACAGGGATCCATGGATACGGAGACATAAAAATATGGCAATTCTTAAAGTGGAGCATCTCAACAAGGCTTTCGGCGGGCTTCTGGCGACCTGCGATGTCAGTTATGAGATGCAAATCGGGGAGCTTTCCGCCATTATCGGCCCTAATGGGGCCGGGAAAAGCACCTTCTTTAATCTTCTGACAGGATATCACCGAGCAGATTCGGGCAGGGTGCTCTTCCAGGGCAAAGAAATTACCAACTGGCCGCCCCACAGAATTTCCCGTCTTGGCATCGCACGCGCCTTTCAGGTCAGCAATATTTATCTTGCCCTGACAACCTATGAGAATATCCGGCAAGCGATCCTGGCGCAGCAAAAAAGGACGCTTAATTTTTTTACACCGGCTCACCGACTGGCAAAAAAAGAGACGGTGGAGCTGCTTGAAGTAGCGGGTCTTTCTCAGCATGCTCACAAGATTGCCGGAAACCTTTCCCAGGGAGATAAAAAACGACTGGAACTTGCCATCGCCCTGGGCAGTAAACCTGAATTGCTCTTTCTGGATGAGCCGACGGCCGGGATGTCCGGGGAAGAAACCCATGAGACGATGAATCTGATCAAACGATTGAACCAGGAGATGAGTCTGACCATTCTATTTACCGAGCATGATATGGCGGTTGTTTTCGGATATGCCAAGCGGCTGACGGTTTTACATCAGGGCTCGATCATTGCCGAAGGCAGCCCGAAGGAGGTCAGATCCAATGAAACGGCCCAGAAAATTTACCTCGGGGAGGAAGCATGATACTGGATGTCAGACAGATCAATACCTACTATGAGACAAGCCATATCCTCTTTGATGTTTCTCTCAGTGTAGACCGCGGTGAAATCGTTTGTTTACTGGGGCGCAACGGAGCCGGCAAGACCACGACCATGAGAAGCATTATGGGTCTGACGCCACCCAAATCGGGCAGTGTTCATTTTCATGGTGAGGAGCTTCGCAGCCGGCCGCCACACTATATCGCCCAAAAAGGAATGGGTTATGTGCCGGATAATCGCTTGATCTTCCCCGACCTTACGGTGCTTGAAAATCTGGAGCTGGGCCGCAAGATTCCCATAAATTTCGAAGGCGACGCATGGACTGTCGAGCGCATCTATGAACTTTTTCCGGTTTTCGCTGATAGACAGCATCAGCACGGCGGAACGCTCAGCGGGGGTGAGCAGCAGATGCTGACGCTGGCAAGGACCCTGATGGGAAATCCCGACCTGCTTCTTCTAGATGAGCCCGTGGAAGGACTGGCCCCTCTGGTGGTCAAGGACCTGGGGCAACAAATTTTAAGGTTAAAGCAAATGGGATTGACGATTCTCTTTTCCGAACAGAATGTCAAGTTTGCCACCCTGACATCGGATCGGGCCTATGTGATCGATAAGGGAAAGATTCGATATCAGGGCAGCATAGAGGAACTGCGCGCCAACCAGGAGATCAAGGAAAAGTACCTGATGATTTAAAACGTCGCCAAACTTTTGCCGCCCAAACCCCCTGTTTTTGCTGCGAGGACAAAGCGTTAAAAAATTTAAGAATCGGAAAAGGAGATAAGCGCGTAATGACTTCGGATTGCCTTTTGAAAAATAAAGTCATTCTGCTTGTAGATGATGAGCCAGATGTTCTGGAGACCATAGAGGAAATGCTCAGCATGTGCCGGATATACAAAGCAACCGATTATGTCACTGCACTTCAGTATCTCTTGAGCTACACGTATGATATTGTCATTCTTGATATTATGGGTGTCGATGGCTTTGAACTTCTCAAGCAAGCTGTATCCAGGGGCTTTCCAACCGT
>JASFIX010000080.1:0-10405 GCA_050122435.1 Desulfobacterales bacterium | reverse complement strand
TTTCTCCACGCAGGTCTCACAGCTTTCACAAAGCGCTTCATTGACCTTAGCAACATAACCGGAAGACGCGATCCAGATCGGTTTATCGGTCTCTTTTAATTTGCGCAGAATATCACAGTGGCAGCTGCAACAGTTGCATAAATACTCCAAAAATTCAGACGTATTGGAACTTAAATGCACCAATCCGTGTTCCTCACATTCCTGTAAAATCGCATGCGCTTCTTTTTTGGTAATCATCCGCGTAATCCCGCGTTCTGCGGTATAGCGGGCCCCGGGACCAAAATTCATGCAGCATTCGTTGGGTGCTTCACAGCGTTCCTCTCCCAATAGGTGCGCCTGGTGTCGGCAATAGCAATGCCCGACTGCGATCGCATCGGCGGATTCAATATAGCGTGAAAGCTGATCAAAGGTATAGACTGTTTGCCCGGTCTGGATGGTTTTCTCAACGGGGATAATCCGTGTGGGAGGTGTTATCTCTTTGGCAGGAGCCATTGTTTGATTCACAATGGGTTCTGCAATATCAAGATAGGCTTTGAACATGCGGGCCAGGCGACGGTCATGTTCGGTATCCGTGCCGCGCATAAACTGAAATTCAAACATCCCCGGTATAATCGCAAGCAATCGATACAGGACGATGCCATCTTTTTCCCGCGAAAGTACCGTGGCTTTATCTGCCATGGATTCCAAAAGGGGGGTTATGTCGGACTCCGGCCGTGACAGTTTTTTTGCTAAATCCGGTGCCGAGGTCGCTACTGGAGGAAGCTTGGCGGCAATCTCGGCTTCTTCTTCGGTAAACAGTTCTTCCAATAAGGCGGCCAGTTCCGGACACGGTATCGCCGGGATCATACCGCCGAGTTTGTTAAGGTTCGTACACAGATCGCTAAACAACGCCTTTTCCATATCACGCCTCCCTTTTGATTTATTCCATATCATCCAAGGTTATTAATAGAACCGAGCCCCTTGTTTAGGCGCATTTGAGTTTTATCAGCTTTGGGTGTGCCGGGCAAGTCCGGCCGCATTTGGCGCTGCAGTACCCGCTAATAACAACCGTACATCTTGTCGGGTGGCAAAAACACGCTTCTCTGGTCAGACCATTGTGCCAAATGCGCTATTTCAAATTTTCTGAAATGACCACAATTCTAGGTTGCATGCCTAAGTCGAATTTTCTGAGATAAATGAAAAATATGAGATTAGAGGAAGGAAGGTCAATTTTTACAAACTGCCGTTTTAGCCGCCTAACATGGATCGGCCGGCTAAAAGCCGCATGATCTGGTTGGTGCCGGTATAGATCTGGGTTAGTTTGGCATCGCGCATCATACGCTCAACAGGATATTCTTTCATGTAGCCATACCCGCCCAACACCTGGACGGCGTCACAGGTGACTTTCATAGCAGTATCCGATGCGACGAATTTGGCCATAGCAGCTTGTGTTTTTGCTTTGGCGATTTTGCCCGTGTCATAGAGTTCCGCGGCGTTAAGCGTCATTAATCGAGCCCCCTGCACGGCGGCGGCCATGTCGGCGATCATGAATTTAATGGGAGACAATGCAGCTATTGGTTTGCCAAACTGGACACGATTTTTGGCATGACTAACTGCTTCTTCCAAGGCACCTTGAGCAATGCCAACAGCCTGAGCAGCACAGAAGAGCCGGCTATATGAAAGGG
Organism: Desulfobacterales bacterium; assembly: GCA_050122435.1. Lineage (GTDB taxonomy): Bacteria > Desulfobacterota > Desulfobacteria > Desulfobacterales > JAHEIW01 > JAHEIW01. The sequence continues at coordinate 8,741 of JASFIX010000080.1, read as the reverse complement.
TTTGCATCAAGTTCACGAATCCCTCTCCCTCTTCGCCAATACGGTTTTCGAGCGGCACCTCAAGGTCCTTAAAAAATAGCTGTGAGTTGATCGACCCTCTCATCCCCATCTTGTTCTCGTTTTTCCCATACTCAAGACCAGCAAATTCCTTTTCCACCACGAACGCACTGATTCCTTTTGCCTTTTCGTTTGGAGCGGTATAGGCGTAAAGCACGAAAAAATCGGCCACGGATCCATTGGTGATAAAACATTTTTGGCCGTTTATGATATACTTATCTCCTTTTAGAACCGCTACCGTTTCCATGCCAAGAAGGTCTGATCCAGCAGACGGTTCGGTGGCAGCCAGTGCGGTGAGGACCAAAGAATCGTCCTTCAAGCGGGGAAGGTATTTCTCTTTTAAAGCCGGGCTCCCTCCGTGAACAATTGGCAATGTGCCGTCGGCCTGGGCAATCAACAACAGGGCAGAAGCAGCACAAGCTCTAGCGACCTCGCTGAGGATTAGGCAGAACATCATGTAAGAGAGGCCGACACCGCCGTATTCAACCGGCAGCAGCGGATTGAGTATATCGTTTTCCGCAAAAATCTTATGCGTGTGATCCGGAAATCCTCCACGTTCGTCCAATTCGGCAGCGAGTGGCGCAATCTCTCTGCCCACGATATGATGAACTTCATCCATGATCATCTTCTCTTCTTTGTTTAAATTCTCCGTCATTTTTCACCTCTATCAAGCTTTCCGGTTTTCGAATCACCCAAAACCTTTTTTTTCAATTCTCTTTTGAGCAGCTTCCCCGTGGGCCCCAAGGGCATGGAGTCAACAAACTCAACCATCCTGGGCGCCTTATATTTCGCTATTTTATTTCTAGCATAGTCGATGATTTCCTGCTCGGTGGCGCTCTGGCCGTCTTTTAGCATGATATATGCCTTTGCTAATTCGCCTTTTGTCTTGTCCGGGATTCCAATAACGGCGGCCAACGCCACCTTTGGATGTGCGCAGAGCATGTCTTCCACCTCAGTGGGATAGATGTTATATCCACCCGTAATGATGAGATCTTGTTTTCGGTCCACCACATAGAGATACCCGTCATCGTCCAGATAGCCGAGATCCCCGCTGTGAAACCAACCGTTCTTGTATACTGCCGCATTGGTCTCTGGTCGATTCCAATACCCATGAATGGAAAAAACATCTCCCTTCTCGATAATCTCTCCCACCTCGCCTGGAGGAAGCTCGCTATCGTGATCATCAACGATCTTCAACCACGTATTTGATAAAGGAACGCCAACGGAATTCGGTTTGCGCACCCCCACGATCGGATTCAGTGTGGTAAAACCGCACCCTTCGGTTTGGCCGTAACCGTCGAGGTGAATCACTCCAAAAGTCTGCTCGACCTTTTTGATCAGCTCAAGTGAACAATGGGCGCCACCACTGTTGGTCACCCGTAATGAGGAGATATCATGTTTGGCAGGATCAAAGGCATTCAGCAAATAGACGAACATGGTCGGCGTACCCGCAAAATAGGTGGCCTTGTGGCTTTGCACAGCTGCTAAAACTTCAAGCGCATCGAATCTCTCAATAATGACAAGGGTACCGCCAATCGTAAAGCAACCCATCATTGCCACATTGAGTCCGAAATTGTTAAATAAGGGGAGACCGCACAAGAAGACATCCTGCCAGCTGAGCTTGTTGTGAACTAAACAGCCCTGGGCGGCACTGAGGATTGATCGATGGGTCTGGGTGGCGCCTTTGGGCCGGCCTGTGGTCCCTGAAGTAAAGATGACGCTTACGATATCGTCAAGACTGGATGTCAGCGAGGGAATCTGCTGTTCAGTCTCTTCCATTAGATCAAAAAAGTTGGCCGTACCGGGAATGTGCTCGCCAATGGCAATTGCAGTCTGCAACGCAGGCAAACTTTGCATAACTTCCTCAGCCAATGGCGCCCAAAGATTGGAATCAGCTACAATGGCTTTTGCTTTGGTGGTCTTGCCGACATACTCGATTTCATGATGTTTATACATTACATTAAGCGGCACCACGACAGCACCCAGGGCAATCAGGGCAAAATGGGTAAAGACAAGCTGCGGGCAATTGGGAATGAACTCCATGACCCAGTCGCCTTTGACAATACCAAGACGTGAAAATCCGTTTGCTAATCGATAGATATGCTCCAGCAGTTCATTATAGGTAAACTCTTCATCCTTATAAATCACCGCTGTTCGTTCCGGGTAAGCTCTCACCGTGTTTTCGAGCATCTCGCTGATAATTTGCATAATATTCCCTTTTCTTTGGGTTTCAGCGCCAACCTTTTTCGGGGCTGGACGAACAAAGCTTATTTTCAGACGATTGCTTTTTACGTTATGATCGTGTGCATTAATTATGTCAGAGAGCCAGCCCAATGGTGAATTTCAGGCATTTAAGGTTAAGTTGAAGGCAATCTAAGGAAGCGTGTTCAGTTTGCAAATCAATAATGAGTGACTCGTTCTGGATAGCATTAACACCTTTAAAAAAATTTGCACCACATAAATTGTGTCCTCCGTGCCTACCGACACAATTCTGTTTGCCCTTCAAATTGTTAGATTACCAAATGAAATATGAGATTTTTCAGGGCGGGAAATGATGCCGTTTTAGATAGATTTGAATTTATTGTCCGTATTTGAATTCCGACCCATAGGTGGGGCATCTCTGTCGGTCCGAAAACATTTTTAATGTATTTAAAAATAAAAAGGTGCAGAAATTGTTTTCTGCACCTTTTTTTGTTAAACCGGCAAACGGGGAAACGGGCTCAACGGAACAACGCGCCAACCCGATTAGAAGGGTTCGAAGGGCTCGCGTTTAATGAACTGCCCCCGGCCGATCTCACCGACAAACTCCATCTGGTCGCCGTTCCACTGGGACACTTTTTTGCCGCGCGAATAAACCGCGCTGGGCATACCGGTCACCTCAAATCCCTCATAGGGAGTGTAGTCAACATTCATATGCAGTTTGCTCTGGGTGACGGTAAATTTCTGGTCCGGATCAAAGACCACAATATCGGCATCTTTGCCCACGGCGATTTCACCTTTGTCTTTGAGACCGAACATGCGGGCCGTGCCGGATGATAGTACATCCACCATCTTCTCAAGCGAAATGCGCCCTTTGGCCACCCCTTCTGAATGCAGCATGATTAACAGGGTCTCGATTCCCGGAGCGCCATTGGGAATCACCTTGTAGTCGTCTTTGCCGTTCATGTCTTTTTTGCCCTTAAAATCAAAGGGGCAGTGGTCGGTGGCAACGACCTGCAGATCGCCACCGCGCAAACCTTCCCACAGGGCCTCGTTGCTTTCTTTGGTTCTCAACGGCGGGGACATCACATACTTGGCGCCGTTCCAGTCCGGTTCCTTGTATCGCTCTTCATCTAGCAAGAGATACTGCGGGCAGGTCTCGGCATAGATATGAATACCCCGGTCGCGGGCCTGTTTAACGATCCACAGACCTTCTTTAGATGACAGATGCACAATGTAAATTCGTGACCCGCTCATCTCCACCATTTTAGATGCACGGTAAATGGCTTCTTCCTCGGCCAGGTTCGGCCGGCTGACGGCATGGTAATAGGGATCTAATTTGCCTTCTTTTTCCAGAACCGCATTCATGTGATCAATAACATGAACGTTTTCCGCATGCACCTGTACCAGGCCGCCATGCTCCTTGGTCTGTTCCAATAGCTTGATCATGGTGGCATCATCGACCCGAAAGTCGTAGACCATAAAGATCTTGAAGCTGGGGGTGCCGTAATCCCGGCAGGCCTTTTTGACTTCCTCGATGACTTCCGGTCGGGGATCCATAACAGCCGGATGCAGGGAATAATCCACCGCAACTTTTCCTTCGGCCAGGGCTTTTTTGCGCTCGATGGCCTCCAGCAGGGTTTCGCCTTTTTGCTGCAGGTCAAAATCCACCACACAGGTCACCCCGCCGCAGGCCGCTGCGATGGTGCCGGTTTCATAGTCATCCTGGGCATAGGTTCCCATAAATGGCATGCAAAGGTGGGTATGCGGGTCGATGGCGCCGGGAAGAATATAATTTCCCTTGGCATCAACCACCTCATCTGCCGGGTTGTCCAAATCCGTCCCGATCGCTTTTATTTTGTCGCCATCGGCAAACACATCAGCCACATAACGACCGGTGGCATTAACGATTGTACCTCCTTTAAATAACACACTCATCGGGGCCCTCCTTTGTAAATGGCTCTAGTTTAACTTCTTTCTCCATATTTTTATCCATAACCGCAGTTTCCTGACGTTTCCAGTCCTGCGGCATTTCTTTATAAGTAATTAGATCCGGAACCGGGCAGACGAATTTACACAGCATACAGCTCAAGCATTTATCTTCGATCAATTTCGGCTGCCGGCTGGCCGCATCCCATTCAATGGCTTGCCCGGCAGCGTCCTGACAGACGATATAACACTGGCCGCAGCCGATGCATTTGTCCAGATCATACTGCGTAATTCCCTGGCGCTCTAAATCAAAGGCTTCGGTCTCGTGGAGGTTCGGCAGGGCTTTGCCCACCAGATCCGAGACCTTTTTTATACCCTTTTCAGCCATAAAATCAGAAAGACCTTCGATCATGTCTTCAACGATGCGATAACCGTAATGCATAACGCCAGTGGTCACCTGAATCGTTGAGGCACCCAGCAGGATGTATTCCAGGACATCGATCCAGGTCTCGATACCCCCGATGCCCGAAAGCGGCAGATTCAGCTCTTCATTCTGGGCCATGGAGGCGATGAAGTTCAATCCGATGGGCCGCACCGCCGGTCCCGAGGTTCCGCTGATGGCACCTTTGCCGAAAACGTTGGGCGTAGGCACAAAATCATCCAGACCGACCGAAGAAATTCCCCGCACGGTATTGATGGCGGAGATGGCGTCCGCCCCCCCATTTTTGGCATACATGGCCGGCTCATTCATGTCCGTAATATTGGGTGTCATTTTGGCGATTACCGGAATGGACACCACCTCTTTGACCGCTGCGGTAAAGCCTTCGAGCAGCTTGAAGGCCTGGCCGACCTTATGGCCGGCCCCCTCGATGCACATGTGGGGACAGGAAAAATTAAGCTCCAGTATATCGGCCCCGTTGTCTTCGGCGGCCTTGGCCAGATACGCCCATTCATCGGTGAAAAACCCCATGATGCTGGCAATGATGGGATGATCGGGGTAATTCTTCTTTAAATACAGGAATTCCGAAAGGTTGTCCTTCAAGGGACGATCGGATATCATCTCAACATTTTGTACCGCCATGGCCTTTTTACTGCCGTAATGCACGCAGTGCATGCGGGGCGAGGGATGGATGATCGGCAGCCGGTCCGAATTCAGGGTTTTAAATACGACCCCGCTCCAGCCGGCATCAAATGATCGCGCCACCATCTCGGCACTATTGGAAACCGGTGAAGATGAAAGCAGAAACGGGTTCTCGAATTTAATCCCGCAAAAATCTATCGATAAATCTACATTATTTGCCACAATAGTTCCTCCTTGTTCAAAGGTTCCGAGGTTCCGGGTTCACCGTTCAGGGTTAATTAAAAAGCGAATCTCTGAAACCCTGAACCTCTGAACCCTGAATCTTTAAACCTATTTCGCCAGAAATTCTTTGATCGCCCGGGCAGCCACTTTACCGTCCTGGACCGCCTGAACCACAAGCGCCGGTCCGCGAACGATATCACCACCGGCAAAAATGCCGTCAACCGAGGTTTTTCCGGTCTCCGCATCCACCTGGATCAGTTTTTTGCCATCGACCTTAACATTGGGATACCACCCGGGAGAGTCATCGGGCGCTTTATTGCCAATCGCCTCGATTACGACATCGGCATCCATGACCCATTCGGAGCCCTTTATTTCTACTGGCCGTCTTCGACCGGATTCATCCGGCTCCCCCAAACGGGTGCGCACCAGCTTCAATCCCTTGAGCCGGTTCTTTTTATCGGTCACATAATCGACCGGCTGGTTCAGCAGCAGAAAGTGAATACCGGCTTCCTGGGCTTCGATGCGCTCATCGGGTTCAGCCGGCATTTGAGAATAGGACCGCCGGTAGATCAGGTAAACATCTTTGGGCTCGAGTCTGGCTGCAGACTCGATGCAATCCATGGCCACCGATCCGCCGCCGATCACCGCAACGGTCTTGCCTTTGATTTTCTTTTCGATTTCCGCAAAGCGCCCGTCACGCAGGGCCGCCAGATAGTCTACTGATGAATACAGACCTTCGATATCTTTGCCTTCCGGTTTGATCGTGGCCGCGTCCCATAAACCCGGGGCCAGAAATACGGCATCAAAACCATCTTTTAGCAGTTTTTCAGCGCCATTTTTACTGTCAATCGGCGCATTGCATTCAAATTTGACGCCCAGTGCTTCAACATCCGCGATTTCATGCTTCAGAAAGTTCATATCAAAGCGATAGGAGACCACGCCGTACCGCAAAACCCCGCCGGGCTCGGGTCGCGCCTCAAAAACGGTCACCTGATAGCCGTCTTTGGCCAGTTCGGCCGCACAGCTCAAACCGCCCGGGCCGGAGCCCACTACTGCAATTTTTTCGGATCGGGGCTCAGGTTTTTCGAACACCTTGAAGCCTCTTTCCCAGGAATGTTCCACTAAAAAGCGCTGGATTTTACCGATCTGGATGGGCCGATCAGCGCCTTCGGGGCGATTCAAGGATTTAAACATGGCGCTGCATTTTTCTTCGCAAAGTCGGGGCGTCGGGCAGAGCACGCCGCAAGCGCCGCCCATTATATTATTTTCTTTAATGGTTCGTATGGCGCCGGTGATATTTTTAAAACGCAGCTTGCGGATAAATTCAGCCGGCTGGGTATCGGCCGGACACCCCTCGGAGCAAGGGGCATCGTGGCAAAGCAGGCAGCGGTCCGCTTCGGCAATGGCCTGGGCCAGATCAAGCCCTTTGCTCATTTCCTTAAATTTATCTAAATTACTCACAATTCTTCCTCCTTGCGGATAAAATAGAGACTAGCAGGTTAGCAGAATAACAGTTTTCCGGTTGAGGTGATCGGGTTTTTGGATCACAGAAACTTATCCCTTTAGGAACGTAATGAGATGATTTGTTTAACAAAATTGGAAGTTTAAGCTTTTCCTAAATAATTGTCAAATGGTAATCCTTTTAACATCTGAATCAGCATTCATTTAATCATTTTTAATTTGAAAAAAGCTTGACGGCAAATGATGATACCAACTATAAGAAGTCTAATTTATCAATCATGAAGACCGCGGCTTTGATTCTTTAAGCCGAAGCAACTACATTTTCCTGCCAGTCAATAAAAAGCATCATTCTGATATATAAAAGATCCATAATATAAAAATACATTTCAAATACGAACTGCCGAAGGGGGGAAATGTGTCCAGAGTTGTAAGATGTGCCCACATCCAGGCATCCAATGCCAAACATGACGGAACGCCGGCTGAAATTAAAGAAGCCATGATTCAAAAACATATCCCGCTCATCGAGGAGGCTGGTAAAAAGGGTGTCAATATCCTCTGTTTGCAGGAAATTTTCTACGGCCCCTATTTTTGCGCCGAGCAGGATATAAAATGGTACGGTAATGCCGAGCCGGTCCCCGGGCCAACCACCGAACGTCTGACCGAATATGCCAAAAAATACCAGATGGTCATGATCATTCCCGTCTACGAAATGGAAATCGAGGGCGTCTATTATAATACGGCGGCTGTAATTGATGCAGACGGTACCTACCTGGGTAAATTTCGCAAAATTCACATCCCCCACACCTGGCCGGGGTTCTGGGAAAAGTTTTATTTCAAACCGGGAAATCTGGGGTTTCCCGTCTTTGAAACCGCTTACGCCAAAATTGGCATTTACATTTGCTATGACCGCCATTTCCCGGAGTGTGCCCGACTGCTGGCACTCAACGGCGCCGAGATACTGTTCAACCCTTCAGCGACCACATCGGGCAAATCCCAGTATCTATGGGAGCTGGAGCAACCGGCCCAGGCGGTGGCCAATGGTGTGTTTATAGGCGCTAACAACCGTGTCGGACTTGAAAAACCGTGGGAATTTGGCAAATTTTACGGTTCCAGTTATTTTGTGGATCCCCGTGGTGAGATGCTGGTCAAAGGCAGCGAAGACAAGGATGAAGTCGTCATTGCCGATCTTGATCTCGAACTCATTCGCGAAGTCAGGGACGGTTGGCAGTTTTTCCGGGATCTAAGACCCGATCAATATACCGACCTGACCCGAACTGTCGGTTCATAATATAAAAAACAAGATCTAAATTAGGCTAACCGAATCTGAACATGCCCGTCTTTATTAATTCAGATTCGAAAAAGGAAAGGAGGTATTCATACACTTTAATAATCCCCTTTGAGGGGGGCCAACCCATAAGGAGGTCAACAGAGAATGAGCGAAGAAAACGCACAGGAAAAACAACATTGGATTGTTTATCCGCTTGGCAGTAAACCCAAGTGGCCGCTGGCGATATTGCTGGGCATTCAGCAATACCTGACCATGTTCGGCGCCACGGTCCTCATCCCCTTCATTGTCGGCGGGGCCATGAAGTTGCCCCCGGAAGAGCTGGCATTGATGATTTCCACTATCTTTTTTACCTCCGGTCTGTGTACCCTGATCCAGCAATCGCCGCTGGGCAACAAGCTGCCCGTTATTCAGGGGGGTACGTTTTCGTTTCTGGGGCCCACATTTGCCATTATCGGCATGGTAGCCGCCAAGAAACTCACCGGTGACGTCCCCATGTGGCAAATC
>JASFIX010000079.1:0-10456 GCA_050122435.1 Desulfobacterales bacterium | reverse complement strand
TATCTAAAATTCATCTATTTTAGGGGGCTAAAATGAAAGAACAAGTAATGCAATCGCTGCCACATTTCCTTGAAACTGTTGGACTTGACGAAGAACCAATGGGTATTTTTTATGCTGCTGAAAAACCAACCGAAGGTTTTTCCCCGAAACCGATGGACCTGCCCACTCGAGAAAAAGAAAAGAAAAATCAGATTGACTGGCAAAAAGTGTTCGGCCAGTTTTCCTGTGTTATGGGGAATATTTGGCGGGCCCGAAAGAAGAAGACAGCCGCTTATTTCTCTGCTGAACAATTTGGCTGCCCTGGTGCTGCTTTCTGGCTTGGCTTTAACAAACCCCAGACTGAAACAATAATTCAATATGTATCCACCGGGATACCCAACTGGACAGAAGGTGAATTTTACTGTGATTCTCCGGATAATCTGAGGCAAATCTTTGAATATGTTGATCCGCGACCTGCTCCCAAAGCTTTTTGTGTTGTAAAGCCACTAAGCCATTTTTCTGATGATGAAAAACCGGAACTGGTTGCTTTTTTCACCAGACCGGAATCTCTGAGTGGGCTACATCAACTGGCAACTTTTGTGACCAACGATCCTGAAGTGGTCGCATCTCCCTGGGGTCCCGGGTGCGGGAGCGTTGTCACATGGCCTCTGCACTACTTATCAAAAGGAAAAAACAAAGCTGTGGTCGGAGGATGGGATCCTTCCGCGAGAATGTTTTATAAAACTGATGAGTTGTCATTTACCGTACCTTTTGCGATGTTTATTGATATGGTCATGCGCTTTAATGAATCATTTCTGAAAACCAATAGCTGGGCAACGGTTCAGAAAAAGATCAATCGAAGTAAGAAAACATGGGGGGAGGCTTAAACGATAACGCATTGATGAAACTTAATATTTTATAATATGAGGAAAGGGGAGTTGTAATCTGTGCTGTATGCCGTTGACAGTTCATGACGTAAAACGACGACTCATGGTTCCAGAAGGACCATTCATGACGGAGACAGTCAAATCATGGAGATTGGAGGGATTTATTGTGGAGATATCCTATCGAAACGGTAAAAAAGAAGATTGTTCGGTTCTGTCTGAATTTATTAATATAGCATCTGGAGGTGTGATTGAATATTTGTTTCATGATCTGATCCCTGACATGAAACCGGTTCAAATGGTGGCCCATAACTTAAGTGCAGCAGATTCATATTATTCCTATAAGAATGCAATTGTAGCCGAATACAAACAAAATCTCATTGGTGTATCCCTTTCATATCCATCACACTTCCATCGAATCACTGAAGAAATGAAGAATTTTTTACCGCAAGACCGCCTCGAACATTTTAAATCATTTTATTCTTCTCGGGTTGAAGACAGCTTATTACTGAATGCATTATGCGTTGATGAACGATTTCGGGGAAAAGGGATCGGTACCCGGCTAATCACATTAACAAAGAAAAAAGCTAAAGAAGAAGGTCTTAAAGCTCTGAGCCTCATGGTTCTTGCGGACAATATAGATGCTCAACGTTTATATGTTCGCTGCGGTTTTAAAACACTAGAATCGGTGGAGTTGAAACCGCATGAGCTTATTCCGCACGTAGGCGGATGCTTGCTCATGAAATGCGAAATTGAGATGTAACAATCCTCTGACTAATCCGTTCAAACTTTCTGCATTGACATGCAAAATCCAACATATGCTTCCAGAAATCCTTTTCTCCCAGGTGTGTACTTTCGATTTGCCAAATTTTTAAACTTCTGAGCGATGATGGTCGACTTGATCCAGATGGTGTATTACCTTGAAATGTCATTGGTCATATTTTTTGGAAGTCGTATTCCCGGCGTGATTGGGAGCAAAGGAAGACACAATCGTTATTGATCAGGACGATGACAAAATGAATTAAGAAGGGGGAATGTTATCATGCGCAATCTTATATACATGTTTTTGCTTTTATGTGTAGCAAGTGTCGCATTCGGCGGTACAGGTGCTTCAGTAACATATCAGGTAAACGGACAACCTTATGAGGGCTATTATATCAGCCCTTCCGAGCGGGCGCCTTTTGTACTGCTGATTCATGACTGGGATGGTTTGACGGATTATGAAATCAAACGTGCCCATATGCTTGCTGATTTGGGCTACGCTGTATTTGCTTTGGATTTGTTTGGAGCCGGCGTGCGGCCGACGGAAGTGAAGGACAAACGCCAGCATACGGGTGAACTCTATAAAGACAGGGAAAAAATGCGGGTTTTGATGAAAGGGGCTCTGGATGCTGCTGAAAGCAAAGGCGCCAATATCGAAAATGCCGTTGCATTCGGCTATTGTTTCGGCGGCGCGGCAGTGCTTGAATTGGCGCGTTCCGGGGCGAACCTGAAAGGTTTTGCCACTTTTCATGGAGGCCTAAAAACACCGCAAGGACAAAATTACAGCCAAACCCGGGGGAAAATTTTAATTATGCATGGTTCAGCGGACACGGCGATTACCATGGATCAGTTCGCTGATCTGGCCAAAGAACTGGAATCAACCGGTGTTGACCATGAAATGATCACCTATGGTGGAGCCCAGCATGCCTTTACCGTTTTTGGGAGTAAACGCTATCAGGAAACAGCGGACAAAAAATCCTGGAAGCGCTTTACAGAATTCATTGCAGAAACGTTGAAAAATTGAAATGAATAAATTGTGAAATTTCAAAGCGAAATCACAATTGCAGCATTTCTCCCGTAGCGATTGCCCTACAGGCCGACGGCCAATTGCGCGAGGCCCTCAATGTTTAACACAGGAGGTTAGCTTTGAGTAATCAAATGCTATTGGTTCAGAAAAAAGGCAATATTTGTACGCTAACGCTTAACAGGCCGCAAAAGAAAAATTCTCTTTCTCTTGAATTGATTGAACAGGTCAAATCTACTCTGGAAGAACTGGCTGAAGAAGATGGGGTGCGGGCCGTTATCCTGCGCGGGGCAGGGGACGAAGCGTTTTGTTCAGGATTTGATATTGGATCGTTACCCACCCAATCCAAAGCGGACACAGATCAAAGATTAAAATCACTGGATCAGGTTGAGTCGTTATTTCAATGTCTGGTTCGCTTTCCATACCCGGTGATTGCCATGCTAAACGGCTTTGCCTTTGGCCTGGGGTGTGAGCTGGCCATGTGTTGTGACATTCGCATTGGCGTTGAGGATATTCGCATGGGGGTGCCGCCGGTCAAGCTGGGCATGGTTTATCCATGGACTGGATTGCAACGGTTTATTCAGAATATCGGGCTGAAAAGCACCAAAGAAATGTTTTTTACCGGACGCACGTACACCGGTCAGCGGATCAAAGAGCTCGGACTGGTGGATTATCTTGTCCCCGGTGGTGATTTAGAAGAATTCACTTATGCCATGGCTGAAGAAATTGCCGGGAATGCACCACTGGCGCTAAAGGGCACCAAAAGAGTCATCAATTTGTTGATGCAAACCAGCCGTTTGGATGAGACCCAAACCAAAGAAGTACAAACGATTTTTAATACAACCCTGTTGAGCGAAGATATGCAGGAAGGGCAGGCCGCATTTCTAGAAAAACGAAAACCGCAGTTTAAAGGAAAATAGCCGATCAACATTTCCGGTTTGCGCGTTGTTTCGTTGAGTCCGCCTCTGGCGGATTAAGCCCGTTAAAATCAGGTTAAATATCTACTTTTATTTGCCAACTAACTGTACGAAATGATAACGGGTTAATTAGTTCAACCAATCGAAAAAGAAAAAATGCCGTACTTTGTAAATAAATAAAATGTAACGCATTCAATTTTTACGGCTCTCAAATGGAAAAATAATAATAGGTTTGCCGGTTTAGCCCGTTGAGTCCGCTTTTTGACGGGCAACGGGCCCAACTGATAAAGAGGAGGTAAGCATGGAACCAACACCTTACAAAGCAGAAGAACTTTTTGAATGGGTGACCAGGGCAGGAGAAGAATTTTTATTGTTGGATGTTCGTGTGAATGAACAGTTTGATCAATTTAAGGTCGAAGGTCCTTTTCTTTCCGACATGGTCAATGTTCCCTACGTTGAATTTGTTGAACACGAGGAAGAAAGTGTGGCCAAGGTGCCTATGGCTGAAAAAGTACGCATCGTTTGTGCCAAGGAAGGCTCAGCCAAATATGTCGCCGAAATTCTGGTAAATCACGGTTTTAAAGACGTCCGCTATCTTGAAGGCGGAATCAAAAACTGGGGCAATATGCTGGCGCCGGAACTGGTGGCATCTGATGACGGTTATCAACTCTATCAGTTCATCCGTCCGGGAAAGGCCTCTTGCAGTTACGGATTGATATACAATGACGAAATGGTTTTGTTCGATCCATCTCGCAACGTAGAGTTTTATCAACGCTTTGCTGAAGATAACGGTGCCAGGATCGTTAAGTCCTGTGAAACCCACCTGCAGGCTGACTATATCTCCGGCAGTAAACAGATCGCTGTCGACTTCGGTGCGCATATATTGGGACATGAAAACGATTTTAAAGAGGCAACTTTCAAATATGAGAAGATTGTCGATGAGCAGGTTTATTCCTTTTCCAAAGGCGGCCCGGAAATCAAAGCCCTGCACATGCCGGGACACACACCGGGCAGCACTTCTTACCTGATTGATAATAAATACCTGATTACCGGAGATACGGTATTTATCTTATCAATCGGACGTCCCGATCTCGGAGGGAAAGCCGAGGAATGGTCAAAACTGCTTTATCACACCCTTAAGACAAAGATTGCGGGACTGAATGACGACCTGATCATTTTGCCCGGTCATTATATGGATTGGAGTGAAGCCAATCCATCCCGCATATTTTCGGATACCCTGGGGAATATAAAAAATAAGAATTCAGGTATTTACGGCATATCAAGTGAACAGGAGTTTATCGATTTTATTAAAGACAATATGCGACCTCAGCCGGAAGTGTACGCAGAAGTGCGCAAGGTCAATGCGGGTTTATTGGAGGTTGATGCCGAAGAACAGGAAATAATGGATCTTGGAAAAAATGAATGTGCCGCCAGTGCACAATAAGCGTCCTGAGGAAATCATCTAACTTAGCGTAGTAGAGGAGGGCCATTTCGAGGGCTGGATCAATGAAATGGCGCCTCCTGTTTTTTAGATCATGAAATTAAATGCCGTTTTAACTTAAGGTACTAATTTATGTAATATTATATAACTATTTTAAATATAAAGTAATATAATATATATAATTTTAAACCGCTCCATTTCAATCCCCCTTTTTACAATTCACTTTTTCCTCACTAAAGAAGTCTAAAGTAAACTAAGGTATTATCCGATATACTTTTCAGAAAACGAATCGTTATGGAATAACCTGCTGACGCTAAGTAGATTCTTGGTAAAGGACACAATCCTCTATGGAGATTCCGCAAACTGCATTAAAAAAATATAACGTTGTTATTCCGAAATTATTTCAGATCATTCTAAATTTACCGGAGGAAAAGCAAGTTGCACTTCTGCAGCATGCCGAAGAACTGTTGGTAAAGGAAAGACGCGCCTTTGTTCGAAAATCATGCTCTATTCCGGTCAGTTACGCGACTTATGATCGCGTTTATTCAAACACCATAAAAAATATCAGTCAGAGAGGCGTGTTTATCGAAACCAAAAGGCCTTTATTTGTCGGGGAAGAACTTGTCATGTCGTTTTCAATCAAAGGTTTCGGCAAGCCGCTCAAGGTAAAAGGCGAAATTGTGCAAGTTTCTCGAAGTGGAATCGGGGTCGAATTTAAACACATGAGCCCCTATGTTGAAGAAATGATTGCAAAACTAATCAGCCGCATGAAAACCGAATTGGTTTAACATTGGTTTCATTTCTTTTGTGTTTCAAATTCCCTCTTAAAATTTATCCTAACATTCCGCTTGACAAATACCACATTGTGGTGGTAATGGGCGCTAAGGTTAGGTCAAGCTCTGGATCCTTATGTTGGACTTCGCTTATTTCCAACCAGAGCTCATGTGCGCTGCGACTGCTGTCCTCAAATCTGAGAAGATATCTTCCATAATACCTAACAGGCCAAACCTTTCTTCACTTGCGTTGTGTTAAATACAATCTTTAACAATCAAACAATGCGCTTGTTGGACTGAACTTGAAAAATCCTTATGGAGAGAGCAAATGTTTAGAAAAATCATTTTTTCCAAAATTCAAATTTGGTTTCTTGCCAACGGATCCCGGACTGGAAATATGCAAAATCGCTCGCCGGACTCAAGCAGATCTAATTCTTGTTGGATGTCATGATGAGCCAGAAAGGAAGAATATAACGCGACTGGATTATGTGGGCATGACCATTCTTGAAAAAGCGCCTTGTCCGATTATGCTCGTACCACCATAATTTGATTATGGATACGAAACCTGTTGTCTCTTTCTAAAATCCGAAAACCGGCTCAGCTTCCTGCTCGGGTTCTGGAAGTGGGCGCAGAGCTTCGTAGGGTGCGTCCAGTTCAATACCGAAGTGGGTCTTTAAAGCATCCAGAAACGCCTGGCCCTCCGGTAGTTCCTGCATTTGCGCTTTGTTTGTGGTCATTATTTTCAATGTATTATTGAAAAGGGTGATTGCACCGTTATCGACCGGAAGCGCCGCCACCCGTGTAGCCGTAAAGAAAGAGCCTGGATTGGTCGAGGTGTAGTAATTCCCGTACGCGATGTCTTCTGGAAATACATGGCCTAAATCAAAACTATAAAGATCTTGCCATTGATCGTCCATTAAGATCTGCAGCATGTTGCCTAAATGCCCTGCATTCGAAAGACGGAATGTCTGTCCATCTTGAGTTTTTGGATGATCGAGTTCTAGTGGGATCGGAGCTCGTAGATTTGGGCTGCCAAACCCCACATCGGCAATCCATTGCCGCCCCTGCAAAGTTACCAGCGCAACCTGGTGTCCTCTGCCCGTCGGTGTGCCAGAAACCTGAACCCGGGCCAGGAGGGCGCGGGCATCGAAGCCAAAGGCCTGGAGAGCCATAAGAAACAGACCGTTCAATTCAAAGCAATAGCCACCGCGTGCCCTGTTGACCATTTTGTCGAAAAGTACTGCAGGTTCAAGTGATATACCACGTCCCAAAAGAATGTCGAAATTTTCAAATGGAATTGTGAAGTATTGAGCGCGATGGAGGGCCTCAAGCCGATCTTCGGTGGGCTTCACGGTCCCGGAATAATTCAAGCGTTCAAGGTAAGCGTCAAGGTCGAATGCTTTAATGTTCATTCAACAACACTCCTTGATTAGGGACTTGGCTAAATGGTGACAATGATGCAAAACGGAATCCGGGTCTAATGCAGCGCTTGCCAGACACCTTATTTGCGTCAATCGATTTCATGGACTTCCCAATTTTTATCAACCCATAATCCTATTACTGGAAGGTTTTCATATTGCTGACGAATTGACTGTATCGCCTTTTGTAAGTGTAGAATTTGCTCATTTTTTGATGCTGGATTTCCGGCACAATCGTGATGGCCAACAATAGCGACGCCTACGGAATGATGATTCTTAACTGAAATTTTGAGTCTTTCAAAAATCGCCTGAGTGGACGAGGCCTTTTTAGCTTCTGTCAGAATCAAATTAGGGCCAGCCTCAGTGATGGAGTCTACATAGTCAACATTAAATCGTTTTTGAAGATATCTGATTACAGGCAACTGTACCCGCCCATCCATACAATTGATTACGGAACAGAATCGCATATTGCTTCCTCTTTAAAGCTTTCTAAAATGGTCATTCTCAAAATTGTTCATTCTATTTAACAATTGTCATACATCTTTATGATCTGCCCCGTACCTTTGCCTTCAACACTTTTTACATATCCATTTATTACTTTTTTCATTGGAATCGGATTATGGCCCGGGAAATAAGATTCATATTTATCGACCGCATCTTCTACCAATCCGGATGAAACCACATTGATTCTAAGTTCATTTTTTAATTCTAAGGCAGCTGCTTTGGCAAAGCTGTGAATTCCTCCATTTACCATGGCCGCACTTGCCGTCATAACCACAGGATAATCCGCCAATATACCGGTCGTAAGCGTAAATGATCCACCAGTAGTTAAGTAATCCTGCCCGATTCTTACAAGATTTACCTGTCCCATTAACTTGCTTCTTAACCCGATATAGTAATCGTCCTCTGTTAATGAATCAAATGGAGCCCATTTAGCCTCTCCGGCAATACATAGAATTGCATCCACTGTTCCAACGGATTCGAACATGGCTTTAATAGACTTCGAATCGGCAATATCCACTGTGACATCGCCTGAATTTCTTCCGGCGATAATAATTTCATGTTTCTTTGAGAAATGAGCAACCACTTTCTTTCCAATTGTACCGTTGCCGCCAATTACTAGAAGTTTCATTTTCCCTCCTTGTTATTACTAAAACATGTCTTTAAAGCTCGCAGGTCATGAAGGTGACCCTAAACGGTAAACGACTGAATTCTCTTATTTCACCCTCGACAAATCCAAATTTCCGTTACCATTGCGCTAACTCCGTTGGTGCCGCGATTATGCCAATGCTGATTTTCTTTGAGCCCAGTTTCCGTGCAGTTTGAAAAATATGTTCAACCAGCTGGCTGCCGAAGCCTTTATTTCTTTTATGCGGTAAAACAGCCAGACGCTCGAGATAGCAAAGATCAGCCTTAGCGCTTTCAATCGCAACGCATCCTACCGGCCTGTCCATGTGCTCCAATATAAAGTAATCGACACCTCTGGCAAAGTCGTTTTCAACCCACTTATCCGTACAATTAGAGGGATGCTTGGGACAGTTTGCCGGTGTGAGTTTGAACCTGTCGGCCACGTCGCGATAGGATTGTCGAATCAGACCGGATAATAGAGATATGTCATCAGAATTCGCTTCTCTGATATGGATGAGATTGCCGGTCATCTTTTACCTAAATGGGGCGTTTCAATTCTTAAAAAGGATATCAACGCTCTTTGGATGCCGCTAATGTATCGTTAATTTGATCCAAATGATCTTCTAAATGCCTCAAGTAATCGACCATCAGGTCAAAGAGCGTAACCTTTTTTGCGGCGTCAAGCTGCCAGAAATGATTTAGACAGGATGGCTCCACCGAGCGGATGATGTCAGCCAGCTGCAAATTATAATGGCGCCACAAACCCAGCAATTCCTCCCATGTTCGATTCTGGTAATTCTGAATTCTGACCCAATGGATGTTGTCCTGCCCGTAGTCTGGGAAGGTGAGTTCCTCCACGAGCTGGAGTCGGACAAACCGCTGGTGGTTATTGGAAGCCGAATCAATCAGATGACCAATGATCTCCTTTATCGACCAGGCATCTTCTGAAGGCCGAAATGTTAAGACTGGATCTGTCAGTGCACGCCATTGGTCCGCAGCAGAATTGACCTGTTGTTCGATTTTATCGGCGACTTTTTTCAACTCATCAACGCTCTGGTTCATACGGAAAACCTTTTTTACATTATTTTAGTATAGGTGGCTCAGCCAAATGCGCTCAGCTTAGTGCAAGGCCCGACCGCAGCCTTGAAATTTGGTGTTATCCAGGGTCACGATAACGATGGTCGCAAAAGACTCGCCGCTCATTGAGTCCCGGCAAGGCTTGCCATGAATTGTCACTGTTAAGGTATTTGCATCATTATGAGTTGTATAAGTGGTAATGCGGGCCTGGTTATCAATTTTCGGTTTAGGTGTAACAAATTCATATCGATCCTGTCCATAGTTGCTGACAAATCTGATTTTGTCACTCGTCTTAATTTCTAAAAACCAGCCGGGCTCGTTGCCAACTGCCCGAAAATCTATTCCATTTAATTTCGCATTTTCCCAGATGGCTTTTGCGCGGTTGTTTTTACAATTGCGATAAATGGTATTGCCGGTATCTAGCAGCGCCTCCTCTCCCTTGCTCCAGAATGTGATGAGGCCATTACTATATTTTGCCCCGGAAGCTGATGGAACTATTGGTAAGCGAGCCGTTTTATCCGGCGAAAACAAATAGACGTTTTCATGATCGAGTCTTACGGTGAAAGAGAAACCATCGCTGCATTCATATACGTACGTTTTTTGATTGCCCTGGTTTTGAGGAAGGGGAACGGTTTTGAACGCTTCGTCTTGTGCTGGCGGTCGCATACAACTTACCAGAAGCATTGAGGCCACAGCAATGAGCGTGAAATAAAATATGGGGTTTCTATTCATCAGCTGTGTCGAGTGGTTTTGGTTTATGGTATCATTATAGAAGGAATATTTTAGTCACCAGTGCAACACCAAGCCAACCACCGGAGATGACGGCAGCCGGAAAAGCGATTCTGGCCCACGAAGGTGAAAGCCAGCGCCGTTGTAAAAGTAGACCTACAGAAATCACATGAAACGGAACCGGAAAGCCAAGGGCAAGTGCAAACAGTGTGTTCGACACAAATCCCTGCGATTCATTGACAAACGGAGCTGCCGGAAAACCGTTTGCGACACCATAAGTCATCCTGGCAATCAAATAAATCCCGACTAAAATTGCGATGTTAG
>JASFIX010000078.1:0-10571 GCA_050122435.1 Desulfobacterales bacterium | reverse complement strand
GAACGACGTAAAGCCGTTTCATTTCGCAGATCTGGTTTTCCAGGGGACGCAGCGCCACGCACCCAACAATTTCATCTACACTTTCAGCCAGAAGAATACAGCCTCCTGGCGGTGCATACTCTCCGGGAAGCATCGCCAGCTCTTGACTGAAACCCTGAAACTCGAGGTCGAAGCCCATAGAATCTGCATATTGCTGAAAGAGCTCACGTGTCCGTCGATAATGATCTTCGGTTTCCGCGTAAATGATTCGGATCATGGTTCGTTATTGTATCTTAAACTTCTATATATGGTCTGAGGTCAGTACTGTAATCAAGTTAAAATGCCCAAAAACGCACCCGGTTTGGCCCGTTGAGCCCGTTAGCCCGTTTGGCCGGATCGATCTAAAATCATATTTTTTTTTACGGGCTTAACGGTAAACGGGCTAACCGGCGAACCTATTGTACTTCCACGGTCATAAATTAACGCACTGAAACCACCCTTAACCGGTTAAGAGTTGAAACAGGTTTAAATAATCCTCCTTGGTCATGGGTCGTGGATTGTCCACATTGCTTCCGTTTTTGAAGGAGTTGGCCGCCAGTTCCTCCAGGTCCTTTTCTTGAACTCCCAGTGAATTGAACTCGGGTAGACGAATATCGGAAGCCAGCTTTTCTACGGCCTTGACGGCCTGGCGGGCAGCCTGGTCAACATTTTCACCGGACAGCCCCATCGCAACGGCAATGCGTGCATATCTCTGCTTGCAGTACTCCATGTTGTATGCCATCACCGCCGGCAAGACGACGGCATTGCAGACCCCGTGGGGAGCATCATATTTTCCGCCAAGTGCTTCAGCCACGCAATGAACGGCGGCAACATCGGAGTGACTGAAGGCAATACCCGCCAGTACGCTTCCAAGCAGCATTGCCGCCCTTGCTTCAATATTATTGCCGTCTGCAACAGCGGTTCTGAGATAGGTGGCAATTAATTCAATGGCATAAAGCGCGGCGGAATCCGCAATGGGTTCTGAAGCATTGGCGGTAAACCCTTCGATGGCATGGGTCAAGGCATCCATGCCGGTTGAGGCGGTTAATTCAGGGGGCATCGTCAGGGTCATTTCCGGATCGACCAGCGCAACCTTTGGTGCAATTTGGGGGCCTTTAATGCTGAATTTAAATTTTTCGCTGGAATCGGTGATCACCGAGCTAAAGGTCACCTCACTGCCGGTCCCGGCGGTTGTCGGGATGGCGATCAACGGCAGCACATCGGAACCAATTTTATTGGGCCCTTCGTAGTCGCGGACGGCACCACCCTGGCGGGCCACCACCGCAATCGCTTTGGCACAGTCGATCGGACTGCCGCCGCCAAGCGCCACCAGGCAATCTGGGCCAAACCGTTTTGCGATTTCGGTGCCTTCTTCAACGTTATAATCTTTCGGATTGGGCTCTACGCGATCAAATACCTTCCATTTCAAATCATGGGCTTCCAGTGGGCCGGTAATCCGCTCCAGCAGGCCCGAGCGCATAACGCCTTCATCGGTGATCATGAGCACGTTGGCGGCATTTAAGTTTTTAATTACATCAGCCAAGCCCTTAGCTGCGCCAATACCGTATTCGATCTTGGTCGGTAATTCAAAACTGAAACTGTTGAGCAGGTTCATCGCCATGATTCCTTTCTACGCTTTTTAATTTGCCACAAATACAAAAAGCGCATAATAGTCAAAAATAAGGATATAAGGTTTTGCAGATTGTAAGTTTCTCTGGTTGTATTTGATTTCCAGAGTGGTATTATTTTATAAGCCAAAATATTATATATAGCAATACGGTGGGGAATTTCGATTGCTACAATCAAATACCGGAGAAAACAAGGTGACTCAGGGGAAAAAAAGCGCCCAGACTTTTACCACTGATGAGGGCTCAAAAGAAAAGATCGTCCGCAAAGTTACCTGGGTGGGGCTTTTGGTAAATGTGTTTCTGGCCGTCATTAAATTCACTGCCGGCATATACGGAAAAAGTCAGGCCCTGGTGGCGGATGCGATCCACAGCCTTACCGATCTGACAACAGATATTGCCGTGATTGCAGGATCACATTACTGGTCCCGGCCACCGGATGAAAATCACCCATATGGTCATCGGCGTCTGGAAACCCTGGTAACGGTTTTTATCGCCATCGTGTTGATCGCTGCAGGTCTCGGCATCGGATGGAAAGCCATTTCAACGTTGCAGGAAAAACCGGCTGCGCCCCCGGGTTGGGTTGCTGTTTTTGCTGCGTTAGCTTCGATTGTGTGCAAAGAAAGTATTTATCGCTGGACCGCCATCATCAGTCGACGGGTAAAAAGCCCTGCCCTGGCTGCCAACGCATGGCACCATCGTACGGATGCCTTAAGTTCGGTTCCGGTCTTAATCGCGGTTGCCGGTGCCAGGATTTTTCCATCCTGGTCATTCCTGGATCGTGTCGGAGCCGTAATCGTTTCTATCTTCATCTTACACGCTTCAATTAAAATCATCTGGCCCGGGCTCAGTGAGTTAATTGATGTCGGCGCACCGGAAGAAACCCGCAAAAAAATTCAGGACATTGCGCTCAAAAACAAAGGTGTTTTGCAGGTCCATGATATTCGTACCCGGTATATCAGCACCAGTATTCAGGTAGATCTGCACATCGTTGTTGAAGGATCTATAACCGTCCGGGAAGGTCACGATATTGCCGATGACGTCAGGGCGCGCATCATCGACGCCATCTCCGAGGTTTTGGATGTGATTGTGCATGTGGATCCCCCGGAAAGAGCCATTCGTGAAGATGATTTGGAAATCGGCAAATTACCGAAATCATTTTCCGGTTGAAAATAAACCGTTATCGTAATATTCTTAATATGTTATATTTTGAATCCAATGATTCGATCTGATCGAGAATAATTAAGCGTACACGACAAATTCAACATGCCTGTTTATGAATATACGGCACTGGATGCCAAAGGAAAAACGACCTCCGGTATTATCGACGCCGACGGTGCGCGCGCCGCGCGCCAGAAATTGCGTGCAAGCGGTATCTTCCCGGTCGCCATCAAGGAATCCCAGGAGACGCCGGTAAAGAAAGCGTCCCGGACCTTTAATCTGTCCCGCTATCTGACCCGGGTCAAACCGGCTGAGATCGCCATAATGACCCGGCAATTGGCAACTTTAATTTCGGCCGGATTCCCGCTGGTTTCCGCACTGGACGCCTTGTTGCCCCAGACCAATTCCCATCGATTAAAGACGATATTGGCCCAGGTCAAAGATGGCATCGTTGAAGGCCAGAATTTCGCGCAGGCATTATCACAATATCCGGGAATTTTCTCCCCTCTGTTTATCAACATGGTGCGCGCCGGGGAGACTTCCGGTACCCTCGAAATTGTACTTGAACGCCTGGCAGACATTACCGAAAAGCAGCAGGACTTAACCAATCGCATTCAGACTGCCCTGGCCTATCCCCTGTTTATGGTGGCGATCGGTACCATCGTTCTGATCGTCCTGTTGACTTATATCGTGCCGAGCATCACCGCTATTTTTTTGGATATGAACCAGGTCCTGCCGACCCCAACGCGTTTACTCATTTTTTTTAGTGAATTTTTTAAATCGTTTTGGTGGGTTATCCTTGTGATCGCTATCGGTGCCGGTATCACCCTGCATCGTATCAAGAAAACCGAAAACGGACGTTACATTTATGATAAAACCCTGCTTTCGTTACCGGTCTTTGGCGTTTTGGTAAGAAAGCTGGCAGTCGCCCGTTTTACCCGGACGCTGGGTTCTCTTCTTGAAAATGGCGTCTCCATGTTAATTGCGCTGGATATCGTTAAAAATATCGCTGGTAATGTGTTGATTTCCAATGCCGTGCAAAACGCAGCTCAGGAGGTCGGCAAAGGACAGGCTTTATGGGCGGCTTTAAACGAAAGCAAGGTGTTTCCGCAGTTGTCCATCCAGATGATTCAGGTCGGGGAACAAAGCGGTGAATTGGAAGTCATGCTCAATAAGATTGCGGATGTTTTTGAAAAAGAGGCCGAAAACAGTATCCTGAGGTTGACGTCTTATCTGGAACCGGTCATGATTCTGGTAATGGGCTGTGTTGTTGGATTTATCGTGCTTTCAATTTGCCTGCCCATCTTTGAAATGAATCAGCTGATCCGTTAGTTGGACAGTTTTCTTAATCGAAATACATCTCTGCGTTAAAAGAATGCGAATTCACTGGACGGATCATTCAATGTTGAGTTTTATCTGGCGGGTGCGGCGGCGGCGTTTGAGTTTGATGGTAACTTCACCCCCGTCAGCAAGTCTTTTGAAAAAGTCCGCGGCCTGATCCGGGCTGGTGATCGTCTCCTCATCTATACCCACAATTACATCCCGGCTACGCAAACCCATTTTTCGCAGAACGCTGTCACGCGTAATACTACCGAGCCTGAACCCGGCTGCTTCATCTCCGCTTTTATAAGCTGTAATCTTCATCTGCTCCATTAATCCGTCGATATCGGCAAAGGAATCTACCAGTTGGTCGCGCTTGAGGCGAATGGAGCTGGTTCTGGCCCTTTGCGGCCGGGTTCCGGATGCCTGTTGCCCTGAAGATGACTGGCTGCCAATATAGGGGGACTGTGCGGGAGCATCGCTTTTAGCGGATTCTTTGATCTCGACCGTCAACAGTTCATCACCATCGGCGGTAGTAATCACCACGTTGTTGCGCAGGATTTTCTTTATTTTTACCTTTCCGGCGTTTTCCCCTTCGCGATAGACCTCCTGCTTCCTGATGCTACGATTGTCAATGATGGCGCGACTCATCCTGGGGTCGTCGGCCACCACCGTTCCCACCAGCTCGAGGCCCAGGCCCTTTTTAGCCGGAGCAAGCCCGGCGAGGGCAATTTTTCCCTCCGAATCTGACTCCTCGACGCGGCCGGTATTAAACAGGTTGCGCTCCCAGATCTGACGGTAGCCGTCAAGAGGCTGCGCGGCGATCACCGTTTCTGCAGTGATACCGACCGCAGCAGAATCATCGATTTGAATGGATCGGGTATCCAACCGGGCGTATTGGATGGTCTGTAGGGCGTGCAACCCCAGATATCCGAGTAGAATAAACAGCAGAAGATAGAGCGGATAGAAAATCCAGTGACCCCTTTTTTTAATGGTTTTTAGGGGTGCTTTTCGAACAGGCGGCCGCTCGGGTTTGGCGGATGCAGCCACCGTGGCTTCCGGTATGGGAGCCTGCTCGGGTGCTTCATTTTCGGGGGAAATCGGGACGGCTCCGGCAGGTTCCAAAACCGGCTCCGGGACTTCATCCACAGGCAGCGGGAGATCTATCTTTAACTGTTCGGGCACGGGCTCCGGACCTTCGACCTCCAGTGCAGGCGGGATCTCAAGAGCCTGCCGCGCTTCGAGTTTCAGAAGCCTTTTGTGCTGATTTTCAAGATCGTGGCGCTTCAAGATCCGATAAACAGCCGAAGCCGAGACCACAATTTCTTCCTGCTCCAATAACGGCATCAGACGCTGGGCGCCGCATTCAGGATTTTGCAGAGAGATCTCGACAATGCGATCTTCGACTTCGTATGGAATCTTTTCGGGAAAGGCCCTTGGAAGAATTGCCGGATCGGCGACGTTTTCAGCGGCTTTCGCCAGCCGTTTTTCGCGAGTCTGCAGCCCGTGGCGCTTTAAAATTCGATAGACAGCCGATGAAGACAAAAAAATTCCCTCTTTTTCCAATAAAGGGACCAGTCGTCCGGCACCGAGGTCGGTGTTTTGCAAGGAAATTTCGCAAATGTGTTCAGCGACCTCATCGCTGATTTTAAGCGAGGGCTTTTTAGGCGGTGATTTGGGCTTGCGTGATTTTTTTGTGCGTTTCTTGATCCGCGCCAGCCGTCTGTCTCGCGTTTGAAGACCGCGGCGCTTCAGAATGGCATAAACTGTAGATGCCGAAATAACGATCTTTTTCTTCTGGAGCTCAGCTACAAGTCGCCGGGCGCCGTGTTCAGGATACTTCAGCGACAGCTCGACGATGCGTTCGGCAATTTTGTCCGGGGTCTTAGCAGGAGATTTTTTTGGCAATGATTTTGGCTTCTGCACCTGCTGCTTAATTTTCGCCAATCGCTTTTCACGGTTCTGAAGACCCTGGCGGCGCAAGATGCTCTGGATGGTCGTGGCCGATACGGATATCCGCTTCTTTTTCAACTCAGGAACCAGGCGCCGGGCACCAAGTTCGGGATATTTTAGGGAAATTGCGACGATCCGCTCTTCCGTTTTAGGCGGAATCTTCGAAATGGATTTTTTCGATTTGCGCTTTGAAGCCATTTTATTAGAAAGCCGGCCAATCGGAATAGAGCAACAACTGGGATTTGCACTGGCGTAGCACGTGTTGAGAAATTATGTGACTGTATTATTGATGAGTGATTATAAAATGATTTTATATCATCCAATGGAATGGCGCAAGCGCTTAGTGTACAAAAAAAATCAAGTCTCTGCCAGCTCATGGCTCACAGCCATCCGTCTTCGCTGAAGCTTCGCCGGAAAGGCAGCTCATGGTTCCAGGAGGACCCCCCTTCGCTGAAGCTACGGCGCGGCAGGCAACTCATGGCGGAAAACGATCCGGCGTCGCTCTATCGAGCTATGCCGGACAAGTCACTGCGGCAGGCATTTCATGGATCCGACAAACCAGCAGCTATGCGTGATGCCGGGGTAAGTTGCTTAGCGGCTAATGTGGGTTAATAAGACGGTGAAAGCGCCGGTGACCATTCCAGAACCCGAAAGGTTTGGCAGTATTTGTCGAAGATGGTTTTCGGCAGATTTAACTGGGTTTCATAATCCAACTTGATCTTGGTCAGTATGGCACCTTTGAAATCTGTATTTTTCAGGTTTGTACCAAATAGGTTGGCGCCAATTAACTTGGCGTCTTTGAGATTAGCGCCCTCCAGGTTGGCGAATCGGAGATCGCAGCCTGACATATTGGCGCCTTCAAGATTGGCCCATCGAAGATCAGCCCCTTGGAGAGAAGCACGTTGAAGTTTGGCATAATCAAGACTTGCCCAATCAAGGACGGCATCGGCCAGATTAGCTTGTCGAAGGTTAGCATCATACAGATCGGCTTCTGACAAAAGGGCTTGCCGCAAATCAGCGCCTTGAAGGTCGACGAAGGAAAGTTTGGCTGCAAACAGATCGGCCCTGACAAGCGCCGTGTGCGACAGAACGGCCTTTTCTCCGCTCCTCCCATGGGAATCCAGCCAGCGTTTGTGGTCAGATAAAATTTTCTTTAATTCATCCTTTTTCAAGGTACCTGTTCGGATTGGAGGAGCTTTTACCATAGAACGTTCTTGGGGATCATTACCGATGGGCTGCGTATTGATTTTTTCTTTTAAACGCTTAAAGGTCTTAAACATCACCACCCGCCGGGGAGGAAGCATCATGATCTTGCCGGTAAAGGGGCTACGCCATGGGCGCGCTTTCTTTTCTTTGATATCGAATTTGCCGAAATGGCCGATTTTGATGCTCTCACCGGATTCAAGGGTGTTTTTAATAATTTCGATAAGGCAATTTACGGAGTGACGGGATCGTTTCTTGGTGAATCCCGTACGGTCGGATACGGCCCCAATGATATTCGCTTTTGTGAGGGTCATGGCGCCAAGTATATTTATAATTTAAGGTAAGAATGATTTGCAGATGCTCGTGTGAGTAAAAATCCCCCCTTAGCCATTTTTATATAATAAACTCGCCATCAGCAATCAACATTTTTTTTTGGCCATGCAAATCAAATCCGCACCGCTTGGTGAACTTGATACCACGCGACTTACTTAAGCCCCTTTGATCGGATGGTGGCGTTTTGCACCGTTTTTACTTATATAAAGCTAATGATTGTATAATATAATTTACAATGCTGCGGCATTCATTTATTTTACTTAACATGCTAAGATAATTATTTCAGATCGGAAAACACATCGTCAGATAATTGGATGACAGGCGTTTTGAAACCTGATATTCTATTATTGAACAATTGCTTTAGATGTGTTTTAGGATTTTAGTGAGCCACCAGATTGCAAGCGTTCAGTGAATCCATTTAAGCGATCCATTAAAATCGATTAAAATTGCAAAGGAGCAAAAAAATATGCTTCAAAAAATTAAGCGTAACAACCATGGGTTTACACTGATTGAATTAATGGTTGTTGTGATCATACTCGGTATCCTGGCACTCTACGTCGGTCCCAAAATAATGGGAGAACCGGAAAAGGCAAAACGCGTAAAAGCCAAAATGGATATCGCCACTTTTGAGACCGCTCTAAAAATCTACAAACTTGACAACGGCGTATACCCGACAACCGAACAGGGACTTGCGGCGCTGGTTGAAAAACCTGAAACCGGAATAATACCGAAAAAATGGCGCGAAGGTGGATATCTTGAAAAGCGCAAGGTGATGAAAGACCCCTGGGGAAACGATTTTGTATATATATCACCGGGTGTAAATGGCGACTTCGATCTAATTTCTTATGGAAAAGATGGCGTACCCGGCGGTGAGGGGGAAGATAATCAGGATATTAACAATTGGGAAATCGAATAAAAAATTTGAAAAATATCAAAATGCTTTTGGAATTTGGAAAAGCTGTCAACAACGGACCACGGAAAACTTGCCACGGACACCGGAACGGTTTTACGCTGCTGGAGCTGATTGTGGTCATTTCGTTGTTGGGTATCATGCTGATTTTTACGGTTCCCCGTTTCCATGAAACCTTGTTTTTGGACAAAACTAAAACAGGGGCGAGATGGATTATCGGCAAGATTCAGGCTTTAAAAGAAGCGGCGATCCGCAATCAGAAGCAATATTCGCTACATATTAACCTGGATACGGAGCAATTCTGGGAAACCGATGCGTCCATGTCGGCCGAAGATCTGGAAAATGCTGCCCTGAATGCCAGTTCCCTTCCGAGCGGTCTAAAAATAGCCGATATTGAATACCCGCTTCGCGGAAAAATAGATTCGGGGCAGGCTGATATCACGTTTTATAAAAACGGTACCTCGGATAAGGTCCTGATTCACATTCAAGATGGCGATCAATATGAATCCTATCTGATCGAGCCTTTTCTTTCCGAAGTGACCCGGTACGAGATGTACGCCAGTTTTGAAAACTGAAATCCGATCTAAATAAAAAACCTAAAAACGATATCATCTTTCAAGTTGCTAGCCGACTTCGACTTTGCCAGAATTCTCAAGCATAAAAATTCTTCATATTTTTTTTAAAAAAACTGTTTATTTGGTGTCAAATTTTGTATAATTGTAGACGTTAAGACTGTATATAAAAATGCACATCTAATGGCTAATTTCAAACACCAATATCTCAGGAACCCACCCGGTTTTTCGAGAACCACCTTCGGTTTTACACTGCTCGAAGTCATGATTGCCCTGGCCGTTATGTCAATCGTACTGGTGAGCGTGTACAGAATGCATTCCCAAAGTTTGACCATGAATACCGCTGCCCGGTTTTACACCGTGGCTCCCCTGTTGGCTCAAAACAAGATGGCTGAACTGGAAGCCCTTTCATCAGACAGTTTCCCTGACGATTCAGGCGATTTCGGCGAGCAATACCCGGGCTATAGCTGGCGGACTTCAATATCCGAAGTATCCTCTGAGGTACTGGGTGAAGTCGCCAATGATTTAAAACGGATAGATCTCACCGTATCGTATAACAATAACCAATTGATACACAGTTTAAGAACGTATCGATTTCAAAGAGACGAAGAAAATTAACAGAAGACAGATGTCAGAGGGCAGATGTCAAATAACAGACGCCAAAAAATAAATTCCACAATTGCGGATTACGGATCGCGGATCGCGGATTTTATCCCACAACAACGCCAACCGCCCGTACCGCCTTGTTCGAACTACAGGCGGGGAAGATGGAATTGGAAATACGCCTTATCAGGCAGGATTAAGGGGCCAGAAGCCAGCGGCCAGAAGCCAGTTGCAGGTTTCACTCTGATGGAAATTCTGGTGGCGACCGCCATCCTGGCAATCGTGGTAACGACTATTTTGGCATCGTTTAATTCCGTATTTTCAACCACAGAGGTGTTAGACGAAAGTGCAGATATATATGAAATGGCAAAAAACTGCCTGAAACGCATGGCGCTTGACCTGGAATCGATCCACGTTACCCAACGACCGATTTATAAGCCGCCTGAACTTGATCAGCCGCCGGATCCGTATCGATTTGTCGCCGATGTCACTGACACCGGTGGCACGGGATTTGCAAAAAATATAAGATTTACCAGTCGGGCCCATGTTGGGTTTGGGAAAAATTCCAGAGAGGGAATTGCTGAAATCATATATTACCTTAAAGCCGGTGAAGACGGGCATTTGACGCTGAAACGCGCGGACAACCTTTACCCCTATCCTGAATTTGAAGAAAAAGGCAGCGACCCGGCATTGTGTAAGTACGTCAAATCCTTGTCATTTAAATTTTATGACAACGAGGGGATCGAATTCGATGTCTGGGATTCGGACTCGGAAGAATTCGGCTATGCGACACCGCAAGCAATTGCCATAAAATTGGAATTGGCTAACAAAGCCGTATCACACACTTTTGAAACCATGGTGTCGTTGCCTATT
>JASFIX010000077.1:0-10851 GCA_050122435.1 Desulfobacterales bacterium | reverse complement strand
AGGGCTGCTGGAATTTGTATTTCAGCAACTTCTGCGACTTCCTCTTTCAGCGTACCGACCTGTGGATATCTTTCCAATACATCGGGTTCATGCGGCGCTCCCTGAATATCGGCTGTCAAATCGCGGCCCGCATGATGGCGTTTCATGTGAAGGCCATTGCGCCATAACTTACTGTCGCTAACGTCATAAACTTTCCCTTGATACGCAACATAAACGGGCCTTCCGTCGTTACCATCGTATTTTTCTAACTCGGCAATATCAAATTCCTGCATTAATTCCTCCTCATCGCAAACCGGAATTTTGAAACCACTTCTAGATTATCAGCTTGATGACGACAACAGCCAGCAGCGCCAGCGGATAGTAACTGGCTTTGTTGAATAGAATCAGAGCATGCGAGCTTTCTTCGGATCGGTATAACTTGATCGTCGGCATCAACAGAAAGTAAAACCCCACAAAAGCAAAGGCAATAATAAATGGAAGCTCGAAATTGATCGGGGATAAAATCAGCAAGATACCCGACAAAATGACGGTCAGAATAATGGTGCCGAAAATAATGACGTTGGCTTCTTCAATCCCCAGGCGGATCGGGATGGTCCTGGCCCCTAAAAGGGCATCTTCTTCAATATCGCTCCAATCATTGGGAACATTCTGGCCGCCGATTTCCCAGAAAAATATTAAGAAAAATAAAACAATCATATACGGTGCAGAAGGACTCGGATCAACCGCAAAGACAGCAGCAATTGGGCCGGCGGCTTTAACGACTCCGCTAAGAAGCGTGCGCGAAGGGCTGATGTTCCACATCAGGCAATAGACGGTTTCCAGGATACAGCCGCCAACAAATATCAGAACACATATCGGGTTTAAAAGGTAAGCGCCAATTAGGGCCAAAAGCGCCCAAGCCACTGCCCAAACAAGCCCTTCTTTAAAGCTCAGGAGTCCGCGCGCCATCGGGTAGCGCACAAGCTTCGCATCGAGATCTTCACAATCTTCAATGCCCCGCAAATTCCCTTGTTGAATTTTCTTTTTATCGGAACGGTAGCCAACCACATCATTTAGAGCATAAACAGCGGTATAGCCGGCAAAGACGGTAATCAACCCCAGACCGATTATTTTAAATGAAGGGAAATGGCCCAGCCACAGCAATGAAGCCACGGCGGCCGTACACATATCCAGCAACCCGTGGGGAGTTCTGGAAAGTGCCCAGAAAAGCTTCAGGCGGGCAATGCCTGTAAGATCATACTGGCACGAGGTTTCGGCCATCGACTTCATCCTCAAATGAAAGATTATTATTTACCACGGAGACCACTGAGATCACTGAGGCCAAATAAAAAATCAAATTTATTCTTATAAAATTATCTCTGTGAGCTCCCTTCGGTCTGAGCCCTCCGGTCATGGGCTCAGGGTCGAATGACTCAGGGTCGAAGTCTGTGTCCTCTGTAGTGATTTTTTCTTGCAGTTATTCCTGCAGCTTGCAGTCTTCATCCCATTCGGGACAGGCGGACTTCATTTCGGTCGTGTATTTTTCCATACATTCACCGCATTCCATATCAAAATTAGGAACATCGCCATATTTTTCTTTGATCTCCTGGGCTGACAGCACGGTTAGCTCGGTACATCCGCATTGCGGACAGGCGGTTTTAATCTGATAATTCTTTCTGGCCATGAAGTTCCTCCTTTTCCTTAAATATGGTAAAAGCGCTTTAAAAGATAACCACGAAAACACGAAATATTTAAAGCAGAAATATTTTTTATTTTTGTTTATTTTCGTGTTTTTATTCTTTCGTGCTTTAGTGGTAATACGTTTGTTCGTCAGTGTTGCGTATTATTCGAATTGGTCCTGCAACCATTCGTCGAATTCATCTTCACTTAGAATCTTTTCTTCAATTAAAATTTCGCGGATCGTTTTGCCGGATTCATGGGCCTTTTGGGAAACCGCAGCGGCTTTGTCGTATCCGATCTTTGGAACCAGACCGGTGGCCAACGCCAGGCTTTTCTCGATGTATCCCTTACATGTATCCACGTTGGCGCTGATGCCGTCAATACATTTTTTAGCAAAGACATCAGCCGTTGACGCCAGCAGGTCGATGGACTGTAAAAGATTGTAAGCCATTACCGGCAACATCACGTTAAGCTCAAAATTGCCGGCCTGCCCCCCCATCATAATCGTGGTGTCATTGCCCATCACCTGGGCAGCCACCTGAATAACGGCTTCGGGAATTACCGGATTGACTTTGCCCGGCATAATCGAAGAGCCCGGTTGCAACGATGGCAGGTTGATCTCGCCGATCCCGCATCGGGGTCCCGAAGCCAGCCAGCGAACATCATTTGCAATTTTAACCAGACTCACAGCCAGGGTCTTCAAAACTCCGCTGACCTCCACGGCGGCATCCTGGGCCGCCTGGGCTTCGAAATGATTGGCTGCTTCCTGAAACGAGATATTCATTTCTGAGGAAAGCAACGCAATCACTCTGGCGGCGAATTCCGGATGCGTATTGGTACCGGTCCCCACAGCCGTACCGCCCAGGGCCAACTCGCTAAGCCGCTCTTCGGTAGCAGCTATTCGTTTAAGACCCAGTTCGATCTGGCGGGCATAACCGGAAAATTCCTGGCCCAGCAGCATGGGAACCGCATCCTGCAAATGCGTCCGGCCAATCTTATGAATATTTACAAATTTTTTAGCCTTTCTGGCAAGGGACTGTTGAAGCAAATCAAGGGAAGGAATCAGGTGATTCCGAATGGACATCAGAGCGGCGATATGGATCACCGAGGGGATCACATCATTGCTCGATTGGCCCAGATTGACATGGTCATTGGGATGAACCGGTGATTTGCCGCTCTTTTTCCCGCTTAAAATTTCATTGGCGCGGCAGGCAACCACCTCATTCATATTCATGTTGGTTGAGGTGCCGGAACCGGTTTGAAACACATTGACCACGAACTGGTCGCCAAACTGCCCGTCAACGATCTCCTGAGCTGCCGCCGTAATCGCATCGGCCAGTTTGGAATCCAGCAATCCCAGCTCCTGGTTTACCCGGGCCGCAGACTTTTTGACCAGCGCCAGGGCATGAATAAAAGATGCCGGAAGTTTCAAATCTCCAATGGGAAAGTTCTCGGCCGCCCGCTGGGTCTGGGGCCCGTAATAGGCAGTTTCCGGAACCAAGACAGTTCCCATGGTATCCTTTTCTTTCCGAAATTTCATATTTATATTATTGGTTCAGGGTTCTGGGTTCAGAGGTTCAAGGGTTTTGACCGCTGGCTTCTTGCCTCTTGCAGCTGGCCAGTCGCCGATAGCCAGCAGCAAGCTGCCAGCCTGCGACGAGCTACATTCAGCCTGAGCTCATGTCGAAGGCAGCCGAGTCGCGACCAGTAGCCAGCCTATCTGTCATGATGATCTTTCTATTATCACAACCCTATTGCAGAGGGAATAGCTATTTGTTTTTCAAGGTTCCGGGTTCAGAGGTTCAAGGGTTCAAGGTTTTTGGCCGCTGGCTTCTCGCCGCTTGCAACTGGCCAGTAGCCGGTAACCTCTGAACCTTTGAACCAACCGACTGCCGATTGATACCCGAATTATTAAATTAAGGCGGAAGGACGGCTTTGCAAGGCTGAAGTGACTCACAAACCAAGTGACTAAAATGCTAAAGCTATAGCTCACCGCAGAGGTTGTTTTATGAAGAAGTTTTCTCTCTGCGCCCTCCCTTCGGTCTGAGCTCAGGGTCGAAGACTGCGTCTCTGCGGTGAACCATAAAAAGATGACAAAATTCCTCAATTTTAGCCATTCTATGAACTTGTTCTGAATTGTTTCGGAAAAAATGGGTCAGGGCGAAAATGTTCCCATCACGCTTTTGGTCGCTCCATTTTAATAGCAAACATCAGCAGAGACGGGATCACCAGTACCGTAAAAAGCGTAGAAACGGCCAGACCCCCCAGGACCACGCTTCCAAGGCCCCTGTAAAATTCGGAACCCGGACCCGGAATCAGCACCAGCGGCAGCATGCCAAAAATAGAGGTAGCCGCACTCATATAAATGGGCCTCAGGCGGGTACGCGTAGAAGCCAACACGGCCTCTCGATACGACATGCCATTGAGCCGGACGTTGTTTAAGGCCTGATGAACAATCAGAATGGCGTTGTTGACCACCACACCGACAAGGATAATAAATCCCAGCATGGTGAGAATATCGAAAGGCTGGGGCGCAATAAACAGGTTAACCAATTTGAGCCCCAACAACCCCCCCACCGCGGCCAGGGGCAGCGTGAACATAATGATCAACGGATAAATAAAATTGCCGAACAACGCCGCCATGAGCAAGTAGGCGATGATGGCTGCCAGGATAAAATCATACTGCAGGGTTTGACGGGTTTGAGTCAGCTTATCGGCCACACCACTTTGGCTTACATTGGTTCCCTGCAACATGCCCTGCCCGGCCATGGGCTCGATGACCCGGTCGTTGATGGTCTCCATGGCCTCCTGCAGCGGGATGGTAAACGGCGGGGTCACCTGTAGGGTAATGGTTCGCTGGCGTTCAAGATGACGGATCTGAGTGATTCCGCTGGTTCGCTCAAGTTTTGACAGGGAAGAAAGGGGAACGATCCGCCCGTCGGGAATGGCGATCATGGAATGATACAGCTTTTCCGGAGTGTGAATGTCTGCTTCGGAAGCTTTTAAAATCAAATCGATTTTTTTCTGGCCTTCCTGTTTAAAATCCCCGATGTCTCTGCCGTCCATAAGGACATCCAGGGCAATACCAAAGTCCCGGACGGTCATATTTACGGCTTTGAGGCGATCCCTCGACGGGACCAATCGGGCTTCGGGAAACAGTAACTCCAGTGAGGGTACCGGCCTTATCTGGGCCTGTGGAATTTCTTTTAAAATGGCGCCATACATGGCACCGGCCACCTGGACGATACGATTTAAATCATCGCCGCTGATGTTGACCTCGATGGTTCGACCGCGCCCCAGAGAGGTCTGAAATACGCCGGCCTGAATGCTTACCCCGAACATTGCGGGAATCGAAAAAATGGTGCGCCGGAACAAAGGTAGCATCTCGCTGGCCCGCTGTTCATGAATGCTGGTGGCGCCAAAGAGCATGATTTGCTCGGCACCCACATAAAACATGTTCCGTATGCCGGGAAACCCATCATTGTCTTTACCGAAATAGGGGGCATTCATACGATAAACATGTTCCCCGATGGCCTTGCGCTCTTCAAATGAAAGACCCGGTGGTGGAATTAACAGGTTAAGCACCAGATTGCGGTTGCCCTGCGGCAGATACTCTGCTTTGGGAAGTAACATCCAGGCGCCCAGAATCGAAACGGTGCTGAAAACCAAAATGGTGGCGACCCGCGTCATCCAATTTTGGGTGACCCTTTTCACTACAGCCATAATGGCGTTGACCAGGCGGCTGCCGACTTCACTGCCCACCTGGATGTCCGTCTGACACGAGTCTTTACTTCCGGTTAACTCAAAAAGCCGCCTTGAGAACATTGGAATTACCGAAACGGAAACAAACAGGCTCAACCCAACGGCAAAAGTGACCGCTATGGCAATATCCCTAAACAGCTGTCCAGCTTCCTGTTCCATAAAAATGACCGGCAAAAAAACGGCAATGGTCGTCAGGGTGGATGCCAGAATGGCGCCCCAGACCTCCGTGGCGCCGTCGTATGATGCCTGGAAGGCAGATTTTCCCAAGCCGCAATGGCGATCGATGTTTTCAAGCACAACAATGGCGCTGTCAATCAGCATACCGACGGCAAACGCGATCCCTGCCAGGCTGACCACATTCAGATTACGCCCCATCAAATTCATAAAAATAAAGGTGCCGACAATACTGATCGGTATGGCGGTGGCCACCACCAGTGTTGAAATAAAGCTCCTTAAAAAAACCAACAAAACGATGATGGCCAGGCTTCCGCCGATGAGAATATTTTGCCGGACCAGCTTAATCGCGCCTCGAATATAGGGTCGCTGATCATATACCCACTCGAGCTTGATCCTTTCAGAAGCGAGGTTTTCTTCGTTTAAACGCTTGACCACCGCTTCCAGGCGGTCGGTAAGCTCCAGGATATTGGCGCCCGGTTCCGGTTTGACCCCGATGGCAATGCCTTCTTTCCCCAGGTGCAGCATGGCGGTGGCCAATTTTTGGTAACCGAATTTAACGGTCGCCAGATCCGAAACCCGAATACGCTGCTGGCCGGTGGAACGGATAACAATGTTTTCGATATCGGCTGGCGACTTAAACTCGCCGATCGTCCGAATACGGTAATCCCGTCGGCCGACGCCCATGACGCCGGCAGAAATGTTTATATTTTCAGCTCTGAGAATCTCGATCAGCTCGGATACGGTCAGGCCGAAAGCTGCCAATTTTTCCGGTTCAACGATGATATGCATCTCTTTTTCGATGCCGCCACCGATGAAAAGGTCAGCGACACCGTTGGTTCTTTCCAGATATTGTCGAATGTTATTCTCAAAATAGGTCCGATACTGGTAAGGCGATTGCGGGTTATCGCCGGTGGTTTTCAGTACCATCCAGATCACCGGTGAGGTGGCGGCACCGGTGGCGGTGATGATAGGTTTGTCAACATTTTCCGGATATGAGGGAACTTCATCGAGTTTGTTTGAAACCCGCAACAGGGCGTCATCCGAATCGGTGCCGATGCTGAACCTGAGGGTGACCGTTCCCCGGGAGTTAAATGAGGCGCTTTCCATCTCCACAAGACCGGGGATCCCTTTCAACACTTTTTCCTGCTCTTCGATGATCTCCCGCTCCACCTCATAAGGGGTGGCTCCGCTCCAGGTGGTGGTGACGGTGATCTCCGGCTCGATAACGGTGGGACTTAACTGATAGGGCATACGCGTCAGTCCGATGATGCCGAACAGGATAATCAGAATGACACCCACGAGGATGGTAACCGGTTTTTCAATTGAGAATTTGATAGCGTTCATGATTCAGCACTTTCATTGTGCAAAACTCGTTCAATGAAAAGTTATTGGTTATTGGTTATTCGTTATTTGGATTTGATGATTGAAACGGTCTGCCCGTCACGCAGCCGCTCATTGCCTTTAACAACCACCTGCATGCCTTCCGCAAGATCAGGGCTTTGCACGCCGACTGTCAGGCCCTGATAGCCGATAACGTCCACCGAAATCATCCGGGCTTTCGCATCGTTAACCGCATAAACGACAGTCTGGCCAAACGGCGCAATGAGGGCATCCCGGGGAACGACCAGTGTTTGACGGGGCTTCCCGACCGGCAGCACCACTCTGGCCGACATTCCTTCGATAAGTGCCAATGTATTCGGCGTTCGGATTTTGACCGGAAACGTGCGGGTGGCAACATCACCGCGGGGGACCACGGCGGTAACCGATCCTGATATTTGATCGTCATTGACGGTCGCATTGATCGGCATCCCGACTCGAATAAAAGGGATAAATTTTTCGGAAATATCTGCCACAATATCGATCACATCATCTTTGCCCAATTTCGCCACTGCCGCGCCTTCGTCAAGCCACTCCCCCCGATCCACGTGGCGTTCGATGACAATTCCGTCAAACGGGGCGCGGATAATTTTCTTCTGAAGTTCAATTTCGATGCGCTCGACCTCGGCTTTAAGGGACTCAGCCCGCTTTTCAATCCCTTTTACCCGGAAACGGTTTTCGTCATAGGCTTGCTCGGAAATGGCTTTCGTTTTAAAAAGTTTTTCCCTGCGCTCAAACTCAATGCGCGCGATTTCCAGCTCGGTCAGCACCTGCTCATAAGTGGCTGAGGTTGCCAGCAGCCGTTTCTTTAGAATATCCGCGCCCAGTTCGATAAGTACCTGATTCTTTTTGATACGCTGCCCCTCCTCAAAGCGCACCGCGTCAACCCGTCCACTGATCTCAGATGCAACGTCGGAAACCTCCTCATAAAAAACGGTACCGATAAACTCCGCCTGAGGCGTTACGTTACCCGTTTTTACCGGTGCGACACTGACAACGGCCGGGGGCGGGCCTTTCGGTTTTTCCTGACCCCAAAGTACCGAAACAAAAAGGTTCATCAACAATCCGCTAATAAACAAAAACCAGAAACATCGTCTTAATCTGCCGGACATGCCAGCCTCCATTCAAATGTGCTGAATGCTACGTTCATCCCTAAGATTGCAATCAAAATTCGGCTAAAAACCAATTAAATAGCCCGGTTGGGTATGGACTAAAATAAGGATAATTGAAGAGATGACAAGCAGATACGTTACCACGAAGGATACTTCAACTGCAACAATGCATACCGGCTTAACAAACAAATAGGAATTGACACCCAAATATGTTTTCCATATGATCGATTTTTAATTAAGGCATGACGGTTTTTTTTTAAATTATATTTCCATAGACATTTTCACGACCACGATAATAAATAGCGACAAGATTAATTAAACATCGTAAAAGCCTACCACGAAGCTCACGAAGGACACGAAAAAAAAAGCATTGAAAAACATTGAAGAAAATAGCTGATCTTTGTGTTTTTCGTGTTCTTCGTGGTTAAAATTAAAGGTAACGAGATCATGGATTTATCCACCGCCTGGAATGCCGAATTCATCGAGGAACAATACAAAAGGTGGAAGGCCGACCCTGCCAGTGTCTCACCCGACTGGCGCTTTTTTTTCGAAGGATTTGAGCTGGCAGCTTCCAGTACACCTGAAGCCGCCGAAGGCTTTGATGAACAACAACTTTTAATGCAATCCCGGGTCGAGTCCCTTATTTATCGTTACCGGGATCTGGGGCATCTGCTGGCATGTCTGGATCCTCTGGCGGCATGTCCCACCGAACATCCCCTGCTTGCACTGGAAGCCTTTAAGTTAACTCCGCAAGATCTAGACCGCGAATTTTTTACCCGTCGTTTTGCAACATCCGGGCGGGCGCCACTAAAAGAAATTATTCAGGCGCTGAAAGAGACCTACTGCCACTCCATCGGTGTGGAATTCACGCACCTGCAGGATCCTTCAGAACGCCGCTGGCTGCTAAATCGAATGGAGCCGGTTCGCAACCAACCTGGTTTAGAGCCGGACGCCAAACAGCACATATTGAAAAACCTTATCAAGGCTGCTCTTTTTGAACAATTTTTAAATAAAAAATACATCGGTGTCACCCGCTTCTCCCTTGAAGGGGGCGAGGCCCTGATTGCGGCGCTGGATTTTTTAATTGAACATGTGGCCCAATCCGGCGGCAAAGAAATCATTCTCGGTATGGCACACCGCGGACGGTTAAATGTCCAGGCCAACATTCTGCGAAGGCCTTATGAAGACATACTCAGCGAGTTTGAAAGCTGTTACAATCCCGAAGAGCTCGTCGGTGCCGGTGATGTAAAATATCACAATGGATATCTGGCCGACCTTAAAGCCGCCAATAATCAGGAGCTACGCATCTTCTTAATGAACAACCCCAGTCACCTCGAAGCGGTTAACCCGGTAGTAGAAGGATTTTGCCGTGCCCGCCAGGATTATATCGAAGATAACAGCGGAGAGCAGGTTCTGCCGCTTTTAATCCACGGTGATGCTGCCTTTGCGGGACAGGGTATTGTCGCCGAAACCCTGAATATGTCGCAACTGGAAGGCTATAAAACCGGCGGCACGATTCACATCATCATCAACAATCAGATCGGTTATACCACGCTCCCCGAAAATGCGCGCTCCACCCGATACTCCACCGATATCGCCAAGATGCTGATGGTACCCATCTTTCACGTGCACGGCGAAAACCCTGAAGCCGTAGTGCATGTGATGCAACTGGCCGCAGAATACCGTCGTGAGTTCGGCAAAGATGTTGTCATTGATCTGATCTGCTATCGCCGATACGGGCATAACGAAGGTGATGAACCCTATTTTACCCAGCCCGGAATGTATGACCGCATCCGTCAGCGACCTTCCTTACATCAACTTTACGCAGATCAATTGATTTCTGAGGGTATCGCCCACCAGGATGATATCGACAAGCTGACAGCAGAAATCAACAGCCAGTTAGACCAGGCCTATACAACGGTTCACGGCAGTGAATGCCCGTTTCCCGAATCCCGCTTCTATGAATCATGGGAAGGCATCAGCGCCGCCTACACCCACGATCCGGTGGCCACCGGTGTCGAAAAAGATGTCCTGATTTCGCTCGCCAAAAAATTAAATTCGGTTCCGGAACACTTTCATCTGAACCCGAAACTGCAACGCCTGCTTGAAAAGCGTCTGGAATCGGTTGAACACGGCGAGGGCATTGATTGGGCCAATGCCGAAGCACTGGCATTCGCGTCCCTGCTGATAGAAGGCATCTCCGTGAGACTTAGCGGCCAGGATAGCAGCCGCGGCACCTTCAGCCAGCGCCACAGCACATTGGTCGACATTCAGAATGAAACGCATTACCTGCCCTTGAAATCAATCGATGCCGATCAGGCCCAATTTAATGTTTATGACAGCCTTTTGTCTGAGGCCGGCGTACTTGGCTTTGAGTACGGCTATTCTCTGGCACGACCCGACAATCTGGTTTTGTGGGAAGCTCAGTTCGGTGACTTCGTTAATAACGCCCAGTCGGTAATCGATCTGTTTATCGCCAGCGGGGAAACCAAGTGGCAGCGTCTTAGCGGTCTGGGACTGCTGCTGCCTCATGGCTGGGAGGGAATGGGTCCTGAACATTCCAGTGCGCGTCTCGAGCGGTTTTTGCAGCTGTGCGCCGGCGACAACATCCAGGTGAGCAACCCGACCACACCGGCTCAATATTTTCATTTGTTGCGGCGCCAGGTTAATGCAGGGTTTCGTAAGCCCCTTATTGTCATGACGCCGAAAAGCCTGTTGCGCCATCCGCTGGCGGTTTCAAAAATCGAGGACCTGGCTGCGGACC
>JASFIX010000076.1:0-10876 GCA_050122435.1 Desulfobacterales bacterium | reverse complement strand
AGTGTAGTCGCACCCGAAGGGGACTACTTCTATCTGGGCGGCACCATTGAAAGGCAGTATAAGAATGAGCCGAGTTCACTGGTATTTCACAAGGTGACAAAAGTGGATGGTCGCATCGTAATGACGAAAGAAGAAAGACAGCAAACCAAAGGCATGGCCAACGTCTATGGACTCGCAGCGGATGGGGCCCAATTGTTTGCAAGTGGCTATCAACCAGACAAAGCCGGCAATCAGGGAGCCTTTATTGCTAAATTAAACTCCGGACTTGATTATATCGATTTTAAGAAAATCAGCTTGCATCCAGACTTTGGAATCTTCGTTCTGGACAAGGAAACGCTTGCCCTGAAGACGAAATATAACAGTGGGCTGTCCCATTACAATCAGCCATGGGGGTTGGAAAAGAAGGGAGACTGGCTGTTGATTGCCGGTTTCACCTCAGATCTCGAAGATGCCTGCTTTCAAGGAGGTTGTGGCAACTGGTATATTGAGGTCTGGCGCATTAAGCCTGGATGCCAACTCGCTTGTCCGAATTTTATTCAAACTAAACGATTCCATCTTCACTCAAGGGCCGCTTCTCAAGGATCCGCTCGGGCCCGAAAATAGACAGATCCATCGAAACCGGTTGGCCTAAAATCAGTTCACTTAAATATCTTCCGACCGCCGGCCCCTGCTGCAGGCCGTGACCGGAAAAGCCGTTGGCCAGGTACAACCCTGTGAGCTCCGGCCACTGCCCTAGAATGGCATTGCCGTCCAGGGTATTGACCGCGTAAAGCCCGGCCCAGCCGCGCACCAGCTTTAACCGGTCGAATGCCGGGACAAATTCGGCCAACTCGGGCCACAATAGCTCAACGAAGCGTTTATCGTCCCAGCTGAAATTGTATCCGACCGGATCTTCTTCCAAAGATTTGCCCAGTAGGATCAATTCGCCGGTTTCGCTGCGAAAATACAATCCGGACGGCAGCACGGTCAACGGCAGCGGATCGGTCGATTTTACGGCGGTATCCAGGGCAAACACCTGGCGCTTGATTGGAACCACAGGAAGCTCAACCCCCGCCGTTGAGGCCACGTCGGCGGCCCATGCCCCGGCACAGTTGACCACAAATGCTGCATCCAGGTGTCCGTGTGCTGCCAGCTCTGTTCCGGCGACACGCTTTTGGGTCTTTTTAATTTTGACAACCTCATCCTGAATATAGGTTGCGCCCAGTGATCGGGCCTTGGCTTTGTAGCCCATCAGAACGGCATAGGCATCAATATAGCCGTCATCCGGACTAAAGGTCCCGCCGACAAATTTTTCAGGTTCATACAGCGGGTAATGCTGTTTAATGGTTTGCGGCGACCACCATTGCACCTGACACCCCAGATCTTTTTGCATTTCAAACGCACGTCGCGCGGCAGTTTCTTCTTCGGCGTCCACCAGAAATAGATTTCCTTCCTGGCGGTAATAAATTTTGGGCTTCTGGTCCTCTACGGCCATATTTTCTTCAAATCTTTTTAAAACCTGTTTGGTATAGAGAGAAATAAGAACGTTTTCTCTCAAACTGAACTGGATACGCACATTGCTCATCGAAAGGGTGGTTGAGGCCTGGGTGTAGGCGGCGTCACGTTCGACGACGGCAACTTTGAGTGTCGGGTCTGCTTTCATTAAATAATAGGCAGTTGCGCTGCCCATGATGCCGCCACCAACGATGATGATGTCATAAGTTTTAGGGTTCATCGTCTTTTCATTTCCATCTGAAGCAATCTGTTAATCTTAGGTGTTGGTTCCCCAGTTCAAAGTTTCAGGGTTCAAGGGTTCAGGGGTTGAAAAGTTCTGCAACTCAGAACCCAGAACCTTTTTGGGCATTGTGATTTTGGTTGCCTCCCTATTGCTGATTTGATATTCCGAAACCGGAAGTGCCTCTCTTTGTTGATAGAGGAATTGATTTGAGGGTGGTATTCTTTCAGTTAACGAACAAAAAAACAACCATTAACTAAGAATTGTGTATTGTTTCTCGTATCGGTTTCTGAATAGGAGTTGATATTTGCAGATTAGAATTCTCAATGCGGTGTTGGATGCCGCTGCCGTTGCTGCTATTCTGACCGAAGCAGAAAAAAATGAATTGGGTACAGTCATCGAAGTGAGTTGAAATCAGAGGTCCTATGAGGCAATCGAATCATCTCGGGAAAACGCTAAGGGAAGATCCAAAAGAAGCTCAAACGGTCGCACATAAACTGATGCTTCGGGCCGGATATATCAAGCAGATTGCAGCGGGTGTATACGCTTATATGCCGTTGCTCTTGCGAACCTTAAATAAAATATCTCAAATTATACGAGAAGAAATGAATGCCAACGGGTATGAAGCGCTTTTATTGCCTGCACTTCAGCCCAAGAAGCTATGGCTCGATTCCGGCAGATGGGATGATGAAGACGAAATCGGTGCTAGTATATTTGTTGTCCGAGACCGAAGGGGAGGCAGCTTCTGTTTGGCGCCGGCCCATGAGGAGGTGATAAACGAGATCATTCGAAAAGAGGTCAGCTCCTATAAGCACCTTCCTAAAAAGCTATACCAGATTCAAACAAAATTTCACGATGAAACTCGTCCCCGCCACGGGTTAATAGGGGCTCGGGAATACATAAAGAAGGATGCTTTTAGTTTTGATGCGGATGAAGCAGGCCTGGATAGCGCCTATCAGGCGATGTTTGATGCCTACCACCTTATCTGCAGACGCATTGGCCTGGAATATCGCTGCGCGGAGGCTCATGCCGGGACAAACGCTAATAATCGACGTCATGAATTCGTGGTTTTGGCTGACATTGAAGAAGATACCGTCGTGTGCTGTGATCGTTGTGAATATGCTGCCAATCAGGAAGTGGCTGAAGCTCGCCTGGAAGTTTTCCCGCAGGACTCAGAAGAAAAAACAAGGGAGGCTATCTACGGACCGGGCCTTATCGG
Source organism: Desulfobacterales bacterium (assembly GCA_050122435.1). Taxonomy (GTDB): domain Bacteria; phylum Desulfobacterota; class Desulfobacteria; order Desulfobacterales; family JAHEIW01; genus JAHEIW01. The sequence goes on along the minus strand of JASFIX010000076.1, from coordinate 7,943 downwards.
CGTTGAACCTCTGGCTGAATTCTTAAATCTACCGGTGTGGAAAACGACAAAAACTCTTTTATTTCAGGCGGATGAAAAACTAGTCGCCGTTATGGTCCGTGGGGATTGCGATGTAAATGAACTCAAAGTCAAAGATTTTCTAAAATGCAACGAGCTGACGCTTGCCTCACCTGAAGTCATCAAAGAACTTACCGGGGCTGAGGTCGGTTATGCCGGTCCTATTGGGCTCCCCCCTGAGGTCATTATCCTTGCTGATCATTATACCCGCGATCGCATCAACTTCGAGTGCGGCGCCAATCGAACGGACTATCATTATATCAATGTGAATTTTGGACGCGATCTTCCTTTGCCTGATTTCGGTGATTTTAAGCTGGCCAAACAAGATCATCTGTGTCCCCGATGTGATCAGGGAAAACTAAACGAAGCCCGTGGGATTAAGGTGGCCGATATCCTCAAATGGGGAACGGAATATTCCCAAAAATCAAATTGTGCTTATCTGGATAAAGCCGGGAAGTCTCAACCGTTATATATGGGGAGCTATAGTATAAACATTAGCAGATTGGCTGCTGTTATCGTTGAGCAAAACCACGACGAAGCGGGTATTACTTGGCCCTGCGAAATCGCGCCCTTTCAGATTCATCTCATCGGTCTCAACCTCGAGACGGAAGAAGTCAGCGCTGAAGCCGAAAACCTTTATCAACAGCTGCGGGATGAAGAGATTGATGTCTTATTTGATGACCGTGATGTGCGCGCCGGAGAAAAATTTAGTGATGCGGATCTTTTTGGCATCCCCTTACGCCTGACTGTCAGCAAGCGAACTTGCAAGGAGCAAAAACTTGAACTCAAGTTCCGCAACAAGAATCAAAGTGAATTTTTAACATATGAGGATGCTTTAAAGACAATTAAAAATTTTTATGCCCGACAGGAAAAAACATACCGATGAAAGCTTTCAATCTAGATTTTACGAGACCCGATGCAAAGATAATAAAAGCCTTCACAAACATACCTACCGCTACAATTAGTGATGCCATGGGGAAATACGGGACCATGTCATCTGATATGAAACCGGTATATCAAGGTGCGAGGATATGTGGTCCCGCTTTTCCCGTCAGAACTTATGCCAACGACAATTTAATGGTCCATTTGGCATTAAAAGAGGCAAGCCCGGGAGACATTTTGATTATTGATTCTGGGGGCTTTACTCAGTGTGCCCTTTGGGGGGAACTGATGTCCTTTTCCGCCAAATGCAGAGGTTTAGGAGGCACGGTGATCGATGGCGGGGTCAGAGATAAGGACGCCATCAGCGAGTTGGGTTATCCGGTATTTGCCAAAACGATTATTCCGGTGGGTACGCATAAATCCAACCAGGGATCCATCTGTAAACCCGTATCCTGCGATGGGGTACCCATCTCTGCGGGGGACATCATTGTTGGTGACTCGGATGGGGTGGTGGTGGTGCCCTTTGACCAAAAAAGCGTGGTACTCGAAGAGGCCAGCGCCATTTTAAGCAAAGAAGATCAGATGCGCAAAAGAATAGAAAAGGGGGAGCTAATTTTTGACATCCTGGAATTGGAGAAATACTTCAAGGATTAACGCAAAATATCTTTTTAATTTCCTGGCAGACTGACATCACCCACCTGAAACAACCGGCATGATCATCACCTTGTCACCATTTTGTATGAGGCTATCTAAAGCGCCCCGCTGTTGATTAATGAGCACAATACAGCGGTCTTCGGATAATTCGACCTCGAGCATATCTTTTAATTTCATCGGTTGCTTCAAAGCAATATTCAGTCTTTGAGAACCTATCTTTTCCGCTATAAAACCGATGAATTTAATTTCTACCATTTTGCCTTAATTCTTCAGCGACGTCTTCCAATCCCAGTTTTTCTAAAGTTCCCATGTCAGGGACGCCGTTTTCATCCCATCCTCTTAGTTCATAATACCAGGATAGCATCTGTTCATATTTGCTTTTGTCAAGTGAGGATCCTTTGAACTCCCCCTGGGTGAAAGGTTCTTCAAACCATCTTGCAGGGGGTGTATCCATTTCTCGTCCCCAATTATATGTTTCCCGGACCCAATACGCTCGCATCAAGGCATAAAACCGGTCGCCCAGCTCGTCAATGCGCGTCGCTGAGAAGTCCAATCCGGCGGCCGCTTTCAGGAATTTGGGATACCAGTCGAGCTCGAAACCCAGCTCTACCCAAAGTAGACGACAGACCGTCAAAGCTTCGAACCAGCCTCCTCTGAAACGCTGAAGTTCAATTACTTTCCGGACCTTTTCTTTGCTATATGAGGATCTGTCTCCGATTTCCCAGGCCGGCAAAAAGGCATCTTTATGATGGGCGCCGATGGGGGATGTGCCGTAGGCCAGCGCCATACCGGGCAAGCTTTGGCATGTATAGGCTGAAATCTCCATTCCTTTGACCTGCATGGCCCAATGGCTGGATTCGGATCCCAGACGCTCGGCAGCCTTTTTCACACCCCCGTAGACTATCTTCCCAAGCCCTTTATTGTCCACGATGTCAGCGATTACTCTTTTGCAGCCATCAAAATCTCCCCATTCGAGTTTGTCTTCGACAAGGCCCTTTTCGGAGGCTTCCATTAAAAATGCCAGATTGCTGCCCAGTGAAATGGTGTCCAACCCGTATTCATCCGCCAATCGATTCAAAGCCGCGGCTTCACCAAGATCAGTGATCCCGATATTGGATCCCAGCATCGTTATGTTTTCATAGTCTAACTCGGCATTGCCGTCTTCAGCATCCCTGACCACAATACCGCAGCGGGCGTTGCAATTCGGGCAGCCCTGTCGTCCGACCTTGATTTTCTCAGCACTGTGGCCATCTATTTGATTTGCAAAATTAAAGGTTCCCTCCCGAAAATTATAGGTCGGCATGGCGCTGATGGAATCGGCCCACTCGATCATCATCATGGTTCCCTGTCTGGTCCAGATATCGTAGTTTTCCTTGGTTTTGATGTCAGCCCATGCGTCTTTCCCCAAAGCGTTTAATTTTTTCTCATCAAAAATCGGAATTTCCTTACTTCCCTTGAGTACCACTGCTTTGAGATTTTTAGAGCCCATCACCGCCCCTGTTCCCACCCTGCCGGCGGCACGCCCTTTTTGGGAGATCAGATTGGCAAACCGCACACCATTTTCACCGGCGGGCCCAATCAGCAAGATCCCTGTATTTTTACCATGCCTTTGCTCCAAAATGTCCTGGGCGTTAAATGTATCCTTGCCCCAAAGATCTTTTGCTTCCAGGATTTGAACCTTATCATCTTCGATAGACAGATAGCAGGGATGCTGCGAACATCCTTCAATGACCAAAACATCATATCCGGCCTTCTTTAAATGCACGGATGCCCGTGTGCCGATATTGCTATCGCCGTATCCACCCGTCAAAGGGCTTTTGGTGGCAATTACCATTTTCCCCGAACTCGGTACCGGTAGGCCGGTGAGCGGACCGGTCGCCAAAATGATTTTATTGTCTTTAGATAACGGATCGACACCTTTGACCTCGTCCCAGAGGATCTTGACGGCAAAGCCTCTTCCGCCCAAAAACATTTCTTTCATTTGGTCGGAGATGCGTTCGGTGGTTATTTTTGCATGGGTTAGATTGACTCTCAATATCTTGCCCGCATAGCCTGCCATCGAATTGTCCTCCCTATTCTGCAAATTTAAATACGCATAAGCGATTGAGTTATACATTTTAACTTTCGTTTGTCAATATCGCGTCAGCAGCAGAGAATATTCTCTTGACAACAGGAAGAGACATGGGGCACTTTCGTTTTGTATTCGTTGACTTCCAGCAAAACTCCGCTTCGAACCGAGTAGTAGGATCACCTTAGCCGATTTGACCATGGAGAATCCATTTGATTTCACGGGGGTGCGAGGATAAAGACCGAACCAACAGCGGCTGTTAGACCCAAATGGAGATCGTCAACAATGGGACAAAAGGCATATGATATCCTTATCGTGGGAGGTGGCGTCATCGGCAGCAGTATCGCCTATCATCTGTTGAATGATGGGTTGGACGGCTCGGTGGCTGTATTGGAGAAGGATCCCTCCTACGAATTTGCCTCCACACCTCGCAGCATGGGCGGCATCCGCCAGCAATTTACCACCGAGATAAATATCCGCATCTGTCAATACAGTATTGAGGCCATCGAACGATTCGATGAAGAGATGGCCGTGGATGGGGAACCTGCTCATATATACTATTACCCCCGGGGGTACCTTTTTTTAGCGGACGAAAACAACTGGGAGACGCTCCAGAAACAATACCGCCTTCAGCGTTCACTCGGAGTCGATGTTGATCTCCTGACCCCGCAGGAAGTCAAGGATATGCTTCCTCACCTGAACGTAGAGGGCTTGCGAGGGGCTTCTTTTGGCCGGCGGGCCGGGTATATGGATGCGTATGGCGTTCTGAGGGGATACCAGCGCAAAGCAAAATCCCTGGGCGCTAAATATATCCAGGCGGAAGTGGTGGAAATCCTCCGTAAAAAGGACCGCGTGCATGGCGTTCGAACCTTAAATGGAGAGGTATTGGAAGGGACGTCGGTGGTGATTGCCGCCGGCCCATGGGCAGCAGAGGTCGGCGCGATGGCCGGGGTGGAACTTCCGGTGGAGCCAATCCTGCGGATGGCTTTTTGTTTCGATCCGGCTGAAAAATTCGACTATGATCTGCCCTTCACCTTTCACCCCCACGGGCAATGGTTCAGGCACGAGTCCGGCAGACAGGTTGTTACGGGAAAAGATCGCGATGAGACTCCGGGCTTCCGGTTCGACTGGGACCGGCAGTACTTTGAGGAAGAGCTCTGGCCCCGGCTCGCCGCTCTGGTTCCATCTTTTGAACGTCTGAAATTGATGCGGGGCTGGGGCGGGCTTTATGCCGTAAATAGATTAGACCACAACGCTCTATTGGGAGCCTATCCGGGTGTGGATGGACTGTATGTCGCCAGCGGATTTAGCGGACACGGATTGATGCAATCTCCAGCCGCTGGTAAAGGCATGTCCGAGTTGATTCGGACGGGTCGCTGCGAAACGATTGATCTGAGTCCTTTGGGCTTGGATCGTATATTCACACAACGACGTGTTTTGGAGGAAGCGGTGTTTTAAATCTATCCGTATGACAATAATGGAAAAATAGGCAATTTTTAATGAAAGATTGGACCCCGCCGGAACATTGGCTCAAAATTACCACCATTGATACCCATACCGAAGGTGAACCGTTTCGTGTGATCACTGATGGTTATCCCGAATTACCGGGCGAAAGCATCCTGGCCCGGCGAAGATATGCTTTGGAAAATCTGGATGATCTACGCACGGCCCTCATGTGGGAGCCGCGCGGTCATGCCGATATGTACGGCTGTATTGTTACGCCCCCGGTCACTTCGGAAGCTGATTTCGGTGTTTTGTTCATGCACAACGAAGGTTACAGCACCGGGTGCGGCCACGGCATCATCGCCATTACCACCGTGGCGGTTGAAACCGGAATGCTGCCCATGACTTCGCCCGAAACCCGGGTTAAAATCGACGCGCCATCCGGACTGGTCACCGCCTATGCACGAGTCGCAGAAGGGCGAGTCCAGAGTGTTTATTTCCACAATGTGCCCTCTTTTGTTCTGGTTTTGGATGAAACGGTCGGCGTACCGGGTCTCGGTAAGGTACGTTACGACATTGCCTATGGCGGCGCATTTTATGCATTTGTGCAGGCAGAAGCGGTCGGTGTAAGGTGCAGTCCGGAAGACGTTCGTGCGCTCATTGAAAAGGGGATGGCCATCAAACACGCCATTATGGCCGCTCGACCAATTCCGCACCCGTTTGAAGCGGATCTGAGTTTTCTTTACGGCACCATTTTCATTGGCCCGCCGCAAGAACCAGGTGCCCATAGCCGTAATGTGTGTGTCTTTGCAGAAGGGGAAGTGGATCGCAGCCCGACCGGTACGGGGGTCAGTGCACGCCTGGCGATCCATCACGCACGGGGTGAAATCAGTCTTAACGAACCGATCACTGTCGAGAGCATTATCGGCAGTTGCTTCAGCGGGCATGTCGTCCAGACCACCACTTTCGGCCCTCACCCTGCCATTATTCCGGAAGTGGAAGGCACAGCCTATATCACCGGTCGTCACGAATTTTTAATTGATCCCAATGACCCGCTCAGAAACGGGTTTTTGCTGGGTTAAATAGCAGATCAGACTTGCCAGGATTTAGTTTTTCGTATATATGATGAGGGAATTTGAATACCTACCGAAGCTTTATTTATTAAATCGTATCCATTAAACTGACTGCCATAACAGGGTTCTGATTGTAAATTGTAAATAGATGCAGGAGGACCTTTGCGCGCAAGTGAGCTAGATAACCCGACATCCGGGTTTTAATCATCCCTAATAATCAGCAACAGAAAGGAGGTGTTACGGAAATATTTAAAAGTGTCTGTTAGTATTGGCGCAAGGTAAATAAAACCCTGTGGTTTTCAATAATATGAAAAGGAGGGAGCCTAAGATGAGAAAATGCGCATTTACAACAGCAATTACGATTTTATGTTTATTTGTCGGATTTGGCATGGCAAGCGCCGCGGATGTATTTAAAATCGGCGGCCTGGTTCCCATCACCGGAACGCAAGCGGTGATGGCTGAAGATTTGGCCACCGGTCTTAAATTGGCAGAGGAAGAGGTCAATGCTGCCGGTGGTGTGTTGGGCATGCCCATCAAGGTGATTATCGAAGACACAGAGACCCGGCCGGCGCCCGGGATGGATGCCGCGCGAAAATTGATGGATGTGGATAAGGTAACTGTGCTTACCGGTGGTTTCTCCAGCGGTGTATCCTTACCCATCGCCAAGCTTTGTCAAAGCAAAGGGATTCTTTATGTTGTTGCCGTTCCTACTTCTCCGCTCTTCGCTGATGTCGGAGACTTCTGTTTCATGATTGACGTCCTGGATAAATTCAAAGGTACGGCTATTGTAGACCTGGCCATGAGGGATTCGGGCAAAAAGAAATTTGGTTTAATGTTTATGAACAATGCGTTTGGCATGGCCCTGAGGGAAGAAACAATAAACAATTTAAAAGCCCAGGGCGCTGAAATTACTACGGATGTGGTTTATGAGTTGAATAAGGTAGACTACAAAGCAGAATTGCAGAGACTGTTTGCCAAAAAACCTGAGGCCATCATCGGCACCTGGTATGCCAAAGAAGGAATGGTAACGGCCAAGCAGGCTTATGAAATGGGCTTGCTGAACGTGAGTAAGGTGCCCTGGTATTGTCCCGAAATGGTGTCAAGCTATGCAACGGCTGTCAAAGAAATCCCCGAGGCCCTTGAAGGCGTCAAAGGGCTTACGCCTCTGCCACCGGGTCTTCTCTATACGGAAAAGTTTAAAAAGAAGATGGGACGTGATCCGATAACCGCCTATGCGGCCATGAACTATGATGCCGTAATTATGATTGCCATGGCTGCCAATTTTGCCAATTCCACCGATCCGGCAAAGATTCGAGATGCCTTGTGGAAAATTGATGACTTTTACAGAGGGCAATCCACCGGCGGGGACAAACGCTTTGTGGAAGGCGGCGTTCAGGGATTTGGAAAATATGAAGAGACGATTGTCAAAGGCGGAAAAATTGTCCCCCTTAAATAATCGGGTTTCTCTGAGTTAAGGCAACCCATCTCAATGTGGATACGAATCAACAGAAGAATAGATGACCCCACCGGCGTTTTATGGCCGGTGGGGTCATAATTTATTTCTTCATCCATATTGTTTGTCGTTTTTGCGGCCAAGCGTGCGTTTTGGTGATGATCCAAAGCTTGTAGGATGAATAGATGGAGATCGCACAGATTCTCATAAATACACTGGTGAGGGCGGCTGAGTTGAGCCTTTTGGCGATCGGGCTGACGATGGTGTTCGATATATTGAAATTCGCCAATTTTGCGCATACCGATTATGCCGT
>JASFIX010000075.1:0-10897 GCA_050122435.1 Desulfobacterales bacterium | reverse complement strand
TAGCCTTCTGTTGCCCAAATATCTGTTCCGGTTTATCAACCCGCATGATCTATTCCATGATTTTCCACTGTGGGCTAAAATATGGCGCGCTTCGTGGGTTCTGTCGGCATATCTTGCTGAAATGCCGCTTGATCCCAACAAGCAGTTTTTAGAAATTGGCGGCGGTGTCGGTTTGGTCAGTATTGTCGCGGCGACCGCTGGGCACCGGATTACGCTGTCGGAATACAATCCGGATGCATTAAATTTTGCCCGGGCCAACGCCCATCGGAACAATTGTCCGGATCTTTCAATTATACATCTGGACTGGATGCAGCCAGGGCTGAAAACCCATTTTGATTGTATTGTCGGGTCTGAAGTGGCGTATAAGAAAGTTTATCTTGATGCGCTGCTGCAACTGTTCAAATCCCATTTGAAGCCCGATGGCGAAATTATTCTGGCCTGGGAAATCAGAAAAAGCGGCCAGAATCTTTTTAATTTTTTTCAGGCCGATTTCGATATTATCGTTTCCAAGAAAACCCTGCGCTCAGAAACGGCCACCCACCGCATCATGCTGATGAAAATGCAATTCAAAAAATAGGCCTTTTCCCCAGTGACCGATCCATCGGTTTATGGACGCTTATATTCCCCCATCCCATCCGGCAGCTGTTATGTTGCCTTTACGGGAAAGTTGGGCGCTGTTGGATAAAGACAAATCTCGTACCATAAGGCGACTTTCCTCTGTTGGCCTGCCGTCATCAAAATTACAACTGAAGATTATAATGGTTTTAGCCGATATAAATTTACCGCTGAATATAATGATTCAGAAACCAACGTAACGCTGATGCACTGCGTGTTAACGCTCACGAAAATTTGCCGTTACGCTGCTTATGCCTGACAGCAACGGGTATCTTGCGCTACCGATACCTAGGTGACAAGGAGAATAGAGATGACCATTAAACGATTTAACGGCACAGAACGCAGAGCCTATGTTCGACTGGAAAAATCGCAACCGGTGCGCTTTAAAATCTCGGGAAATCCGACCGGATCAACTTACACGGCAACCACCAGAAATATCAGCCAAGGCGGACTCTGTCTAGAGATTGATCATGAGAAAGAGTCGCTGGTTGAGGCCCTATCCACTGCTGATCAAAAGATCGGCATCGACATCAATTCCTTGATTCCCCAGCGAGCAAATACGGTTACAGAGATGCCGCATTGGATCAGCGGGCGGGTGGATTGGGCGCGTAAATCGGATCAGGACCGCAATTTACTGCAGGTAGGCCTTGAATTTGAGAACTTAACCGAAGAGGCCCGTAAGCGGATTCGCGACTATCTGGTGGATCAATTCTTAGGGCAGTATCCGCAACAGAATTAATTGGCAAAATCGGAAAAAAAAAGAGAGAGGCCTTCGTCTGTTTTTTGGGGCCTCTCTCTTTGAATGCCAAGCGATGCTGCGTTAGGAATGATGTTGGTTTCGACAATAATCGTTCCAGTTGGCAACTGGAAATAATTTCAAGAGTCTGTTTTCACCGGTTTTATACCTTCCAGGCGTAAGACCCGGTCGGGCAGCGACTGTGACCGGAATACCCCGGATCTCAATCAGCGCATCACATGTTAAGCGAGCCATGTGCATATGGGCGAGCAATTTTCATCTCCAGCGCTGTGTCTGTAGTTGGCCGTTTCAAGTGGTGAACCGATCGGCTATTCGATCTTATCGACTAAGCCCCAATCCAATGCTTTTTCCACGCTAAACCAGGTCGTTTTCTTTTCCAGCTCTTCCCACTTGCTTTTATCTAATTTGGTATTGGCAGTCAGCTTGCTGATATAGCGCTCGCGCAAAAGACTCATCAATTCATTTTGGGAGCGGATATCTGATGCAGTTTCGCGTCCCGGCCACTTCCACAAGGCCGCTTCATGCACCATAAAAATGGTGCCGGGGGCAGCAAAGCGCTGATTGCAAACTGCAAAAACCGGTACGGCGGCGCTGGCAATGATGCCGGATGCATGGGCCGTTATACGGAATCCCTTGCGACGGGCGCGTTCGATCTGATCGGCTAGCGCGAGCCCCGAAAAGGCGTCCCCACCGGGCGAATTAATAAACAAATTGACGTCGCGGATGTTGGTGTTGTTTTCCAGCACACACAGATCGTTCCACAGGCGGGTCACATCCGATACCGACAGGCCGGAAAAAATCTTAACAAAGGCTTTGTCTTTGGAAATAAAGGACAACTGTGACAGGTGTCCTTCTTGATTGGGGACTTCCATGGATTTGTTGATGCGCTCAATATCATTATTGTGGCTGACTTTTACGTTGGTCGGATCAGCCGCTTGGACTTTGACCACAACTTCTTGCGGCTGGAGGGCCCCACCGGTCGGCATGGTGGCGCAACTAGCTAGGAACAGACCGAAAACAGCAACGAGAACCCATCTACTAAACATGTCGAAACCTCCTATAATTATTATTCATTCATTGGCTGTTTACATTAAAGCAAGATTTGTACCAAAAACAGGCTCAAAGTGAATTGGAAAAAATTTGTTTGATATCGACAGGTTATCAGATCGCTGGTTTCTTGTCGGGTCGGTGTTGGCTAAGAAAATTTTTCCGGAGTCACGGTTTTGACATTTGGGAGTCAGCCCTCCTTGCAATTTAGGGGATGATTGCAGGCGGGGCGATGATGAATGGTGAACTCGATGTCAAAACAATCCTATTTGGTGTTTGCACAAAATTTAGATTTTAAGGTTCAAGTCTTTAAAAATTTTACCGATATTAATTCTATCCTGTTGGTGTTGAACTCCGATAGGCATTAAAATAAGGCCTGTTTGCGATAGCAGGGAACCCAAGCGACCGGTTACAGCGCTCGATCTATATCAGCATCCATTTACACGTCATATATAAAAGGAAACGTCCGGTGCCAGCATCAAAAAACCCACAGCGATTTGGCGGATCGAGAACGGATATATGGGTCATTTCCGAAGGCCGAGACGCCCAAGTTGATCTGAGTGAAATCGACGGTGTAAAAGTCAATGAAAACGTACGGGAATATCAAATATCCGATATCAGCTGCTATCTGTTAAATCCACAGCCCATTGAAATTGAAAAACGGCTCATCGGCTGCGAAATCCATTATCCCCAACGGACAACCACCAAAATTATTGAAAAATTAAAGCGACTATTGCCCGGGCGACTCCGCAGTGTCTGGAACAGCCATATGACCCCGCCGGAAGTGCTCGTATCCCATAGCAAGATCTGGATTCCGCCACTCAAGGACAAAACCCTTCAAAACCATTTATTTCACATTTATGAGTCATTGCGGACTTATGATTCTGTTAGCCGGCGCCTGTCACAACTCGATCCCCATCAGATTGCTCATGTTATCGGAATCTGCAAAGACCTTGGCGGGAACCTCACCTATTTGAAGCTTCAGGGCAGTATGGAAGAAAAATTAAGGTATATCCAAAACTATATCTCTAACAATGTGGGCGTGTTGCTGCGAAAAGCATATATTGGCGATGGTCTGTTTGAAATGCGCGGTTTTGATTTTAGTACTTACAGATCCGATCGTAGCCACCGGCTGATGGTCTTTGAGCGCAATGGGAAAACACAATGCTGTGTTTTGAATTCACATAACACAGTGGAATTCCGTCTGGATAATGCCGACCTGCTAAAATACCTGTTTTTGCTGCAGCAGGCCTTGGCCGACGACGTAAAATTGATCTCAGCTTTTGAGGATTGCATTCAAGGCCAGGCCAAACCGGTTAAGCTGTTTTTTAACCAAAAGCTTGAAGTCAATTATGCCAAGTCTCCGTTTCCCAAAATTTACCGCGATATTCTGAATGCCAACCAAATTGATCTCAATCAGCGTAATTTGATTCGGCCCGCGCTGAATTATATGCAAATCGGGATTTCGTTTAATTATATCCCGCAATATAATGGCTTTGAAGAAAACATGACCACGCTGATTTCAGTTTTACATGATTTGCGGGCCCTTGAAATGCTTCGGAAAAAACTGCCGCAAGTCCATAACGAAATTCAAAATCGCGTTAAGGGTTCTGAGGCCGGAAAGTTTTATCTGCTGGACTCCATCGAAGGTTTCAACCATGAAGAGTGATTACAAAGATAATGATTACGAATGGATAAAAGAGCTTCTGGATTATCCGCGCACCCTTGAAGAACGGCTTGATTTTTTTTCAGATACCGCTCAGATCGAGGTCCCTGCGGATCCGGTCGACCGGGTTATTTTTCAGGATAAGGCCAAACGGGCGATTCGCAAGATTGCTCAGAACCGGGGGCACATTCTCATGGTTGGAAGACCGGGAACCGGCAAGTCCATGCTGGCCAACATGTTCAAGGAAGTTCTGGAAGAATCCCTGGGTGATTATTTACGACCTCAGGACGCCATCATCGCCTATCCCGGGAAAGATAAAAATCATGTGCGCGTTGCTTATGAAAAACCGCACATCATTGAACCGCTACTGGATAATTTCAATCAGGCGATTGATGTGGCCAAAGATGCGGTTGAAGAGTTCAATCTCACCGATCAAATTCAGTCCGCCCGCAAAGCCAAAAGGGCGCTTCTGTGGGCCACCGTCTTGGCTGTCGGGGCTGGAATTTTTTATTCGCCGGCTTTTATTGCCGCCGGCTTAACCGGCATGGGCGCTATCTTTATGTATATGCAGGAAAACAATCACCGGGCTCAAGAAAAAATTCAAAGAGAGTCCATTGCAGATCGCCGCAATGCGGTCAAGCATTTGTATGATATGGTGCCTGATATTCTATACGATCCGCGTAAAGATAAAGACCTGATGGCGCGCGTGTCTGAACCGGATGCCAGAAACATGAAAGGCGGATTTCGACACGATCCATACCAATCCGGCAATCTTGAAACGCCGTGTCACAAGCGAACCTACCTGGGGGCCCACGCCAAGTCGCCGATCATTTATATCGATGAATTAAAAACCCTGATCAAGGTCGGATACATGGCGGAGTTGTTGGAAGTGATGCAAAACAAGCGCTATATCCTCGAAGGTGGGCGCAATACTGGCAGCGGTGCGGCCGACCGTTCGGAGAATCATCTAAAAGCCGATAATATCATCGTTGCCTGCTGCAATCATGATACCCTGCAGCATCTTCAACAGGAGGGTGAAGGTGCCTTTCTGAGCCGTATCGAAGATAAGGGCGAAATCATCCACATGGAAAGTGCCGTGCCGGAGACAGCTGAAAACATCCGCCAGGTCGCGCAATATGTTAAACAGGAAATCATCAATTTGGGCGCCGAGTTTAAGGATTCCTGGGGGGATGTCATCGCCGCTGAAGGCTATGAAAGCGTCAAGCAACGCAGTGAAACGATTTACGGTAAATCATTGCCTGCGGATTTTAAGTTGCAGGAACGTGAATTTGATAAAAGCGCTGTTCTGGAAATCATCAAAGAACTGCGTTGTCGGGCATCAGACGGGAAATTGAGCGGCATTTTACGGCCGATAAATGGCGTGATCAAATCCGCCGAGTTTGAGGCCATTTTTGAAAATTCATCTTTGGTGCAAGCACGCCATGTCAGACAGGCGCTTAAGGACCATTTGAGCTTGGAAGGCGGCTTATCCCAAGAATACGGCCAACAGAAAAAATATTTGAAAAAGTATATCAGCTCCATGACGGATTCCATTGGCTATGTCGTCGGGCTGGCTGTCATCCATTCGAATTCCAGCAACCAGATGCTGGGCCAACCCCTGCCGATCCACTGCCAGATTAATCTGGGTGCCGCTGACAGAGTGGTGGCTCCGGGGAAAATCGGTGATATTGCCAAGGCGGCGGCCCAAAATGTGCGGGCATCCATTAAAAAGGTATTAAACAAAATCGGTGCCCCGTATGTTGGATATGAAATGTATGTGGAATATATTCAAGCTCATGGTGGGGTGGAAGGTGACAGTGCGTCCGTTGCCATGGATATTGCGCTCATATCTGATTTTGTAAAAAAGCCGGTCAATCAACGCTACGGCTTGACCGGTTCCCTGACGGGCGATATTATCCTTGCGGTCGGCGGTGTGACCGAAAAAATTCGGTCGATCATGGATCCGGATTTGGGGATGGAAGGCGCCTGCATTCCCTGGCTGAATAAACGCGATATCGAACCGCTATTGATAAATGCTGAGAGTGAATACATTCAGACAGATGATATTCCCGGCATCCGGATGTATCGCAGTGCGGGCAAAAAAGAGCCGTTTGACATATTTTTTTGCAAGACCAAATACAACGCATATAAAATTTTGATGGGACTGACCAAAAAAGAGGTTGAAACCCTTATGGTTCAAAGAAGCAAAAGTGATCTTGAATTTATGCACAATATCAACAGCTCTTCGGATGCCGATGAGCCATCGAAATGATCCGTTAAATTTTTGATTTTGAATGAAAATGAATACGAAGTGGGGTACCCGCTCAGAAGGTTTGTGCGTTAAGGAATCTAAAGTATTACAAAAAAAGGCCGATTGGATATAAAAGCGAATATAGGCGTCTATGCGCGGCGACCTGATTTCATTACCGCATTGCTGAAAAATATTCATTATGAGAATTGAATGCCCAAAATGCCTGAAAATCAGCACGATTTCCAGCGATCTAATTGTAACCCATAAACGGACCCTGGAACTTGCATGCTCTCTGTGCAAAGCTGATGTTCATATTCAACTTACCATTCCGGTCGAAGATATGCCGCTTACCGGCAAGGCGTCGGCAGATAACGACTCAGAGACGCGCTTGACCTCACCGTTTGCCGAAACCCAAGAAACCCCTGAAATCCTGTCGTTAAAAAGTAAAATATTGCGCAGTCTGGTGGAATTGCCACCAATGCCCAATATTATTTTGAAAGCTCGTGAAATTATGGAAGATCCAGGCTCGAGCCTCAAAGAATTAGCCGCGGTCATTGAACATGATCAAGCCATTGTTGCACGGGTTTTGGCGCTGGCCAATTCGGCATATTATGGTTTGAGCGGTTTGGTGTCATCGATCCAACACGCTTCCATCTTGCTCGGGCAAAGAACCCTGGGTGAATTGATTACCATAGCCGCTTCCTCGCGGCTTTTAAGCAAAAGATTAGGGGGGTATGAGCTAAATCCCGGCGATCTGTGGAAACATTCGCTGGCTGTAGCGCTGGGCTCTAAAATTATTACCAGGATGATAAATCGCGATTGGATTGAAGATGCGTTTATTGCCGGACTGTTGCATGATGCCGGCAAAATTATACTGGATCCTTATGTTGAGGAGCGCCATGCAGCCTTCGAGACCCATTTAAAAGAGACACCGTGCAATTTTTTTAAGGCTGAAAAGCAAATCTTAGGGTTTGATCATGCCGAAGTCATGTCGCGCGCTTCGCGGTTTTGGCGCTATCCTGAGGCCCAATCTATGGCCATACGATATCACCACTACCCGAAGCATTCCGGAAATAACCGGCTCGCCTATATTGTTCACCTGGCAGATTTTGCCGCTAAAGAAGCTGGATTCAAGTCCGGGAATACGGCGTCATCATCTGAAATTGATCCCCAAATTTTGGAATATCTGGGATTAGAAAATGCTCAATTAGAGCCGATCATTGCCGAGATCGCCACATCGGTTGAAAAACTGGCCACCGAATTTCAATAACCCGTCCGTTTCCCGTAAAATCATTTTGATTCTGCCCTGGTAAGCAACACGCGCTGCTATTCCTTCTTCAAGCCACTTGCAGCAGGCTTTTTCTGAATATCGTGCGAATCGGTTTAGCCAGTCGCCAATAGCCAGAAGCAAGTAGCCATTAAAAAAACCTTGCCCTTCGATTCATTTAGCGCCTATATATCCAAAACCAACACCTTCGTAGAGGGAAGGCCCCCATGCCCCAGTATGATCTGAACGAATTTTTAAAATTATCTTCCGTACTCAACTATAATCTGAGTGCTGCATCATTAAACCGCTATAATGTCATGATGTACATCATCGGCGGCAAAGCGTTGGATCGCACTGCTTCAAAAGACCGTGAAAAAAAAGGTCTTATCATGGATGCGTTGGGCTATCTTTTCAGCGCCTATCAGCAGAAAAGGCGTCATCTGGGTCCCATGGCAGTATTGCACCCCTTGCGGGCGACAGTCATTTTTGCACGCAATCAAAAGCGCTTGAACACTGTCGGACTGCTAAGCGTCTTGTTTCATGATATTATGGAAGATATCAATTCCAATGATTTCGACGCCGGTCAGTGGATGGACATGGAAGGCCGGCTTTACAGTCTCCTGGAGCGCATGCCGGATGAAGATGAAACTGCGCTGCTGGATCATATTATCGCGTTAACGCGAACGGAAAGGGAATCGTATTATCAATATATTGGTCGACTGCTTGAGAGTGCCAGCCAAGCACCGCAACTGGTGCATGTTAAATTAGCCGATCGTCTGGACAACACCCTGGACATGCGAATCGATCTGGAAGATCCCCTGGCGGGGGTTGATTTTTTTAAAAACGTGTTTCAGCTGATGTTCGTCAATAATTATCGCGGATATAGTCCCTCAAATGAGCATTCTCCGGCCTCTGCCATGAACGGTGCCCGTCGCCTTCACCAGCTATTTAAGAATACCGTGTTGCTTTCATTGATTCGGCAGCATCAGTCCATTGGCAATGACCAAGCCCTGCGCGTTCTTTTTGAAGCCGTCTGTGATGCCAGCTTGAAGGAGGCGCAAAGAACGCTGATGCAGCTACTGGGTTATCATTTCACGAATCTGTCCGAGCAGCGCAAACTGATGATGGAGGCAATGGACTACTGTTTTAGCGGACGAATTGATCTGGTCACCAAGCCGGACCGCGAGCAACTGCTCGATGGTCTCTTTTCAACCTACTTCGCTTCTAATTATAAAAAGGTGCTGCGTCGCCGACTCGATATTCTGTATCAAAATAAGCCGCTGATGATCCAGGCCTCGATTGCTTTTGTGGTGATCTTTTTACACTTCCTTAATGATACCAAGTATTACATCCATGGCATCAGCGCCAAAGGCATCGAACCGCGATAAATCACCTAACAGAATACAGAAGTCAGATAACAGAAATCAGGGTACAAATGCTCTAATTGAAACAATCAATCGTTGATTCTTTTAACTGTCTTCTGTTTTCTGACTTTTGACATCTGATGCCTATATTGCCAGATCACTGGGCACTTTCTCGTCAAATTGCTTCAATCGCATGGCCATCAGGTGATTGACCATCTCGAAATCTTCGAATGCCAGGTTGGGTCTCTTCTGATTTGAAAGCATGGTTTCACGGCTGTGGTAGGCGGCGCCATATTCAGGATCTATCTCGAGAGCGTGATCAAAATCTTTAAAGGCCCGGGCAAATTCACCCAATTTTTCATAGGCCAACCCCCGTAAATGGTAGGCACGTACATAACCCTCATCCAAATCGATGGCCCGATTAAAATCGAATATCGCCTCACGCGCCTTTTCCAACTTTAAATGGGCTGCCCCCCGGCTGACGTAAAAAAGAGCCAGCGAATCGTCATACTGTATGGCGCGTGATAATAGATCAACACTTGCTGAATAGTTCTTTTTTATATAAGCCGCAACGCCTTCATCAAACATCTTTCGGGCTGCATATTTATTCGCCACGTTGTTTACCTCCTAAAATGGATACACACATTGTGGTGCATTGTTTAATTCTGCCACAAAAGGGAGAACATGGTATTAAATCGAAAAACCAACTGAAATTAATACCAATATTATTTTCTCCGGTCTAAAAATATAATTAGTCACTTTCAGCGCTATGTCAACAGATCCAAAAAAGTCAGGCTTTAAGCCCACCATCAACTGAAAAACAATTTGACTTACGCCTTTCGCTATACCAAATTGGTCCAACCCAATTTTGTTAATCTGTTTTTTCTCTAATCTAGGCTTTGGCTGCCAACATGACACATCTATTCATCGTTAAGTGGATTTTTGCGCTTTTACCCATTTTGACGGTACTTTTTTTAATGATTTTTAAAAACTGGAGCGGCTCCCGTGCAGGTGCCGCCGGTTGGTTTGTTTCATTGATTATTGCAACACTTATCTTCGGGGCTCATCCTGAACTTATTGCCCATTCCCAGATGAAAGGCGTTCTGCTTTCCCTAAACGTTCTTTATATTATCTGGGCAGCTCTTTTTTTGTATCATGTTGTAAATGAAACCGGTGCCATTCGTGCCATCGGTATCGGTATACAAAGATTCAGTGGAGACAAAGCCATCCAAATTCTGATCTTTGGGTGGATATTTGCCTCTTTTCTTCAGGGTGTTGCAGGTTACGGCGTCCCCATTGCCGTTGTTGCACCTCTTCTTGTTGCGCTTGGCTTTTCTCCTGTTGTCTCAGTCGCAGTTCCCGCAATTGGGCATTCATGGTCGGTTACATTTGGCTCAATGGGGGCTTCGTTTCAGGCGCTCATGGCCGTATCCGGTCTTGAGTCGTCATATCTGGCGCCATGGTCTGCTGCACTGCTCGGCATTGCCACTTTTTTGTGTGGTATATTTGCCGTCTATGTATATGGTGGCTGGAAAATGTTAAAACACAGCCTTATGGCAATTCTTATTATTGGAGCCACCATGGCGGGGACTCAATATATTCTTTCAGTTTCCGGCATGTGGACCCTGGGTGGTTTCGGCGCAAGCCTGGCAGGTCTTTGCAGCGGTCTGGCTGTGGCAAAATTAAAAATATACAACCAGACGCCTCCTTCACAAACCCAACCGGAAATGAGGCTGTGGTGGGCATTGATGGCATACTTTATACTTATCGTCGTTGTTTCTTCTGGCGTAATGCTACCTTCGGTCAAAACATTTCTCGGTCAGGTAAAATTATCTTTTGCATTTCCTAAAATAGTATCCTTAAAGGGATGGGTTATTGAGGCCGGAAAAGGCAAAGCCCTCAATATTTTTGGCCATGGGGGTGCGCTGCT
>JASFIX010000074.1:0-10989 GCA_050122435.1 Desulfobacterales bacterium | reverse complement strand
TACGTCTATGCCGGCTGGGACCCTCACCAGCATACAGGTAACATCCAGATTGTCTTCGCTTTTTGTTACCAGAGGTTTAATATTTACTTCTTTTACAAGAGGATGAGGACGCCAGGAGATATCAGCGACAGCTTTAACTATTTCCATCAAAAGCCTCCTTTTTAATACTAAAAAATAGTGAAAAGGGGGTCGTCATTAAACATCAATTATTTTAAAAAACGATCTTACCGCCGACAACGATCAGCTTAACATTACCTCATATAAAATTTAAGGGCAAGACGTCAGACCGATCGAGAAAACCCAGACCGTCACTCCCCATCATTGCCGCCATCAAGGGCGTTCTTGACCTGATGACAGAAATTCAATAGAACTTCGCAGAGCAGTCTTATGCTCAGGCTTTCGCAATCTGCTTGCTATTTAGAAAGGCTGCTGTTAGACACCAAACAACTTATCTTAATAAATGGAGGGATCACAATGGCTATCCGGATTGTTCAACTTGGCTCTCCCAGGGAAACGGATGAAGGGCTTCGGGTAGGTACGGTTCGCCGGCCGCCGCGGGGTGTTCCCAAATCGGAATACGCCAGGAAGGACTTCTATGATAGGGATCGCATCTGCTTGAAAGGAGGATGAATGAACGTTTTGATCATGTACTATTCGAAGGGCGGCAACACCCGCAAACTGGCAGAGGCTATCGCCGAGGGGGTAGGGCAGGTCGATGGGGTCGAGGCCGTACTGCGGCATACCCGGGATGTGAGCAAGGACGATTTTGTGGCCGCCGACGGATTGATCGTCGGCTCACCGGTCTACTTCGGGACGATGGCTGCCCAGTTGAAGCAGGTGCTGGATGACTTTGTGGGTGCGCGCAGAAAAATGGAAAATAAGGTTGGCGCCGCTTTCAGCACTTCGGGCGATGCCAGTGGCGGCAAAGAAACCACCATGATGTCCATCATCCAGGCCCTGCTCATTTATGGGATGATCATCGTGGGCGATCCCATGTCGGCCACCGGTCACTATGGGACCGCTTGCGCGGGAGCACCGGATGCCGCTGTGAAGGAAAACGGGCGCAAGCTGGGTCAGCGGGTGGCAGAGCTCGTTAAACGACTTGCCCGCTAATGGAACTGAAACATGAAACTTCTATTTTTGTGAAGATCACAGAAGCGAATAGTCCATTCCGAATTTGCTCAGGTTTTCTTTGACCCTTCCGTAAAGCTCTACATACTCCTGGGTAGGCTCAAGGGTCTCCAAATTGTAGCATTCATCCAGACGCTTGCCGATGGGGGCTTCGGAGAGCTGATCCTCATACTGCGGCAGAATCTGCTTGATAATCTCATTGGCCTGTTCCCGCGTAATCCCTTGTCGCGCGGTCAAATGGCCTGCCTCCGCACCGATACGGGCTTCCATTCCGGTGGCGTGTTCCGGATGCCGGTTGCGGGCCACGGCTGCCAGATCAAGGTCGGCACCGGCCACTGTTGCGGCCATGGCATGGGCCACAATCTCATAAGCGACCATCTCGGTGCACGGACCGGCGGCGGCAAAGGTGTTGGCCGTAATCAACAGATGGGTGTTGCGGCTCAAGGCCTGGGCCGTGAGACTAACCAGCCATAACAATTCCCGACTGGTATTGCAGCCGTGATGGATGTGAAGCGGAAAGCCGCAATGCCATTGTGCCTCAAAAGCCAGCAATGCCAGAAAATGATGTGCCACGTGCACCAGAGCCGTGGCTTCCGGCCCGCCTGAATACCCGCCCACCAAGGGACCCAACAGACCGTATTTGTTGTGCCCGCTTTGTCGCAGAAAAACGGCCTTCTTGACCCGCTCATAGTCAATTTTCAATTCTGCGGTAGCCGCAATGCAGAGCCCGTCGTTGGGCTGCACACCAAAACCGGCCTGGACAGCGGCGATGGTGGCATCGGTCCGTTCGGCATTGGAAACCAGATTATGGATACCGAGCTGAGGTCGGCCGGCGGCCCGGGCCGCCTCGCGCAGCTTGATTACATTCCAGATTGCAGCCTCCACCTCCTGAGGGGTACCCGATTTAATGGGGCGCCCGTGAACGGTCTGACTGAACGCACTGGAAAAGGTCTGCGCCAGAGGTTCCTGGGCGTAGCTTTGTACCATAGCAACAAATCGCTCCTCGGCCACCGGAGTGCCGACGGGCGTCATGATACAAAACGGCGGCTTAGGATCCTCTATAGCCCGATAGGTCATCGTCGCCGTGTCGCGACCCTGACCGTAGGTAACGGCGGTGGGGGCGTGCTTTAGGGCCCATTCTACCTCTTCGCGGGTAAATTTCATCAATCGCCCGGTGTCCCGGCAGTAGACCCCCAACTCCAGGAACAAATCGAGGCCGGCCTGGTAAATCCGGTCCGCCAGGCCGTCATCTGCCGGGATGACGGTCTGGGGGTCATATTTAATGTTATATTTTTCGACCATTTGACGGGCAACCTGGCCCACGCGTAAATCAAATTCCTTTTCTTTGACCAGGGGACCACTTTCGCTGCGTCCGATTACATCCCAGAATCCGATCATAATTGCTTATCCCTCCCTCTTTTTTTGCATAAGACGTTTGGCCACTTCAACGGCCTCAACCGCATCCTCTCCATAGCCATCAGCACCGATCTCCATGGCCCACTCGTTGATCACCGGTGCACCGCCAAGCATAAGCATATATTTTTCACGCAAATCCAGTTCCTTCATCATCGCAGATATGTCGGGCATATATGACATCGTGGTGGTCAGGATGGCCGAGGCGGCAATGATATCGGCGCCCACCTCTTCGGCTTTTTCGATAAATTGGCTAACGGGTACATCATTGCCCAGATCGTGGACGGTGAAGCCTGAGGCCTCAAGCATGATTTTGACAATATTTTTGCCAAGATCGTGGATATCGCCCTGCATCACCCCCAGAACGATGATGCCCTGGGAATCACCTTCGTGTCTTTCCATCAAATGGGGTTTGAGTATATCTGTCGCCGCATTCATGGCGTCAGCCGCCAACATAACTTCAGGAAGGCAGTACTCCAGAGTGGAAAATTTATCACCAACAATCTGCATCCCGCGACTGAAACCCTCCTGGATCACTTTAAAGGGGTCCAATCCCTCGTCAATCGCCTGCCGGGCAAGGGCCTCGCAACGTGATTCATCACCTTGAACTGTGGCATCCACAATTTCTTCAATTAGATTCGCCTGCGCCTTTGCATTCATAGTTGTTTTCTCTCCTTTTCAATAATTCGCAACAATATGCAACGTCTATCTATTGCCAACTGAAGCTGGAGTCAAGCTTTGATTTTAACCACACTATTTCACAAGCATTCCCTTTTTGTGTCCCGTTCCAATTTATGGTTTGTGTTGGTATGTGTGTGGTTTACCGCGGCGTAGCTTTAGCGAAGACGGAGGCAATAGAAAAGGCGGTTAACGAAGAGGGAAGCTTTAAGCGAAGATGGGTATTTTCGATTTAGTCTGACAGGGGCTTCTTTTAAAGCTTTTATGGCGGGGAGCCAGAAGGCACTTATATATTTATGAACGGCCCTTTTTCCATCCCAGTTGATGAATGATGAATCTCCAGCAATAAATATTAATGAATCCTTATCGGGTTGTTCGCATTCTTTTGCAGCATAATCAGCGATCAACGCTTTTGCGGATTTCTCACAGGATGGCGTTAAGTAATATGTTAAGTAATAAGCTTTACTGGCGCCAGTTGCGGTCTTTTTAGCGTAAACGGCTGTGCCTTTTGGGCAGGACAACGGCCACCATATCTGGTCAAATTTTTTTTGAATTCTTTGTGTCTCAACTGGCGCCATTTGCTCATTGGATATCGTGAACTTATACCATCCCATATCTTACTCCAGATTTGTAATATGAATCGGACATCTCAATTGAGATTATGGACGGGATTTCTTTTCAACAATTCTAAAAACAACATATGCAATCCCTACAACGATAACAAAGACAAGTAAAATCTTGAATTCCATTTTTAGCTCCCTGATTGCTGCCTGTTCCTCCGTTAAGATTGTAATCCGTCAAAACTGAAAAATGCCGAGCCGCCCGGTTTTTTTGCAATGCCCTTACAACCAGGCCATCTCTTTGAGACCATGGGCTCTCCCCCCGCCTTCTCACGAAGAGATTAGCTTTATCGTGGGAGAATTTGACTGTTTAGATAAAATTCCATCTTGATGTCTTACTTCTTAGCAAATCCCAGGCCAAAGCCGGAAAATTCAATAAAATGGTTTAATATCGGATTGTTAGTTTAGGATTGATTTTGGCGATCACGCGTTCAGAAAAGCGTATTGTGGAATTTGGCACAAAATATTGTGGCAGACTACACAATTATAAGCTTTTGGAATCCGAATCCACACTTGCCTTCCGGCTCTGATGCCTTATTGTGTTAATAAGGGGAACAATAATGTTCGATCTTGTCATAAATACCTTTGGAGCCTTAGGGGCGGTGTTCCTTATCTGGAGTCTGGTTCGGGCCTATTCACGCAAAACCCCCAAGAATACCCAGGACGATCTGGCTATACTAGACGATTATCTTAGAAAGATTACGCGGGTAACCGGCCACAGCGTATATGATACATTCTACAAATCCGCCGAGGGCTGGCAGGTTTCTAGAGATAGGATCGAAGTGGATTTCAAAATTTATTTGGCTTCCCAGAACGTGCCTTACTATGTAAAAGACTTTATCCGAAAGAACCAAAAGCATATCGACGAATTATACACGAGTAAGGGCAACAATCTCGGAAGAAAAAGACTGATACTTTTCTTTACTTTTCTAACACTGGTGCTCTGGGGCGGGGCTGTCATTGTGAGCTTGTATGTCATTCCCTATTTCCTGCCGGATGAGTACCGGGCAATGTTTTTCTATGGGCCGCCCTAACCGGCTATCTGGTCCCTCGGATTGAATATTTGTGCCTGCTGCGGAGTAGCTCGTTAGAGCGGAGACGAAAGCTCGCCCGCCTAATTG
Organism: Desulfobacterales bacterium; assembly: GCA_050122435.1. Lineage (GTDB taxonomy): Bacteria > Desulfobacterota > Desulfobacteria > Desulfobacterales > JAHEIW01 > JAHEIW01. Next base: position 6,026 of record JASFIX010000074.1, on the reverse strand, counting down.
AATAAGCTTCCGGCATCGTCAAAGACGACGCCGGGACATGTCGGTGCGACAAGCCAGGGCGAAGGGAGGAATTCTGAACCTCTGAACCGTTTTATTCATTAAAAAAAGAGCTGACATACCCTTTCAATTTCAAGAAACGCAATAAATCAACGCCGTCTAACTTGGCATTTCAGTACTATCAGACTGATCAATAAAATTGCCTTGACATTTATGATGATTGTTCAAATATTGATGTTATCAACCGTGCACCTTCGGAATCGCAACCTCATATCTAATACCCATTTTTCGTCTCGATCCTCGCAACTGTAAGTATTGGCCTGTTGTGCGACACTTCAAGTTCTGATTTTTCTTTTCCTCTAAAATCGACACCGGTTCCTAATGCAACTCTAGCATTTTATTTAGGCAAACATAAGATGGAGAAACCGCTCAAATTCTGCCTATCTCGCTCCGACAGAATATTTCTATTTTGTCGGGTGTCCCTATTCTGATTTCATATTCGAATCCTTTACTTTGTCGTAGTGTTTTCCGACCAATTAACAATATCCTTATTTAAGACACGGTAACATATTAAAATAATCTACTAAAATCTTAATTGAAAGGAGGGTTATCATGGCGAAATTGTTAAAATACATGGTTGTTCACGATGATCCTCAAATTTCCTGGGAAAAAGTGGAGGAAAACTGGGCAAAACTCGCAAAAGTCGAAAAGTGTACATGGGTGAAGACTTACTTTAATAAAGCAAAAGGGCTGCGCTTCTGTGAATGGTTATCTCCTGATGAACGCACATTAAAATCGATTTTTATGGATCTCCACATTTCTTATGAAACCATAGTAGAAGTTGAAGAAACGGTTCCAGATCTGTGGGGCAAAAAATGGGAAGAGCACCTTGCTGCAGAAGAAACGGCGAGCACACGGGGCTTCTAATAAAAATTCCTTAATTTGAATATTATTTATACCCTGCATGCAGAATCCCGGTGGCAGGGCAAGAACTGGTGTATCCTTTTTCAACCGCCAAAATATGTAGTTGGCCCTAATAACGATCGGAAAGAAAGGAGGTTGCTATGACGGTAAAGGTTATGATCAAGAGGCATATAAAAGAGGGTAAGGCGAAGGAGGTTTTTGCCTTGCTAAACAAGCATCGTTTCAACGCTATGAAACAGAAGGGCTATGTCACAGGTGAGACGCTCATGAGCTATCAAAATCCCCACCATTTACTCGTAATCTCAACGTGGCAAAGCATTGAAAATTGGCTAGCCTGGAAAGAAAATAAAGAAAGAAGGGCCAATGAGGCAAAGTTGGAGCAGTTCCTGGAATCTCCAACCGAGTATAATGAATACATTTTCGGGACATACCCTTTTAAAGAATAAGCGTAAGACCCAAGATACTGTCGACTGAGTGTGACCTTTTTAATTCCTTCCCTATCCATCTGCGTTTGGCCATCATTAGATGGAGAGGAAAATAAAAATGTATTGACCCTCGTTGATGTCAATGGATAGGTCACCGTCTCTCGACTCTGCATAAACAATCCATGCCGGTTTATCGCCTGGGCCGCACTCCAAATTCGGATACGATTCGCCGGTTTTACCATTATACCAGGACAGCAGCATCGGATCAGTACACATTTCTTTGGCCTTTTGTTTTGCAAGATCCTTTGCCTCTGCAAAATCAAGGTTCGGATTATCGATTTTAAACTCGATGTGCTTACCGGGATAATTTTTGATTTTCGGTTTTATTAATTCCATTGTTCATTGTTTTCCCCTCAAATAACGCCATTTGCCCGAAAGCGTTTGATTTCCGTCCGGCTGTATTCACCGACCTCTATTAGGATTTCATCAGTATGTTCCCCCAAGTCGGGGGCGGCGCTTTTGGTCTCAACGCTTTTTCCATTGAAATGAACGGGGTATCCCGGGATCATGATTTTGCCGAGGGTGGGGTGATCAAAGTCCGTCAAGTACCCGTTTTCAATGATCTGCGGATCGTGCTCGAGTTCCATAAATGAATTGACGCCACAACAAAAAAGGTCGTATTCGGAAAAAATATCGAGCCATTCCTGGCGGGTGCGTTCCATAAAAATGTCGTCGAAAATGGCGACCAGTTCGGCCGATTTTTCAAACCGCTTCTCTTCGGTATCGAATCGCGGGTCTTTCTCCATTTCCGGGCGGCCCAAGGCCCGGCATACTGGGCCCCAGAACCGCTCGGGCGGGGTCAGGGTCATCATCAGCCAGCGGTCGTCCGCACACCGATAATGATTTCTCATGGGATGGGCGGCGGTGTGTTTGTGGCGGGGCACCTCAAACCCGCCCATCTGAGCGATAAGGATGTTGAAATAGAGCAAAAACGTGGCTGAACCCAGGATGGATACATGCACCTCCTGACCGGCTCCGGTGCGCTCTCTCATGTACAAGGCAGTAAGAATCTGATGGCTGGCCATGATGGCGGTGACCTGGTCAATGATCCCGAACTGACTGACCAGCGGCGGCATGCCGTCCTCACCTATCGAATACATGAACCCCGACCGGGCCTGTCCTTGATAATCGAATCCGCCTTTGTCACGATCCGGGCCTTTGGGACCAAAAGCGGACACAGAAGCATAAATCAGGCTGGGATTGATCTCCTTCAGCACGGGATAGGTGATGTTTAAACTTTCCACTGCCGGTCGGCGCATATTGGTCATAAACACATCCGACCGTGATGTCAGGCGGTGGATGATCGCCTGTCCTTCGGCGGTGCTTAAATCAAGGGTCATGCTTTTCTTGTTCCGGTTGGCGCCCTCGAAGAAAAGACTCCGACCTCCCGGGATCTCGAGAGGGACGGTTCCGATTCGCTTGACCGTTCTGACAGGGTCTCCGGTTTTCGGCCGCTCGATTTTGATGACTTCAGCCCCCAGGTCACCCAGAATGGCTGGGCCTCCGGGTCCGGCATGATATATCCCGCAGTCTATGACTCGAACACCTTCCAGTGGTTGCTTCATGGCCGCAGTCCTCCTTATTGCGGCCATAGTAATCCACTCATAAAGCCCCGGTCAAGCCGAAACCGTAGCGGCAGCCATGACCCGGCGCCCCTCCCACATTTCTAAATCTAAGTGGGAGCGGACTTCGGCGAGCTACATTCGGCCTGAGCTCATGTCGAAGGCAGTCGAGTCGCATCTTGCCGCGATCAATTCACGTTAGAATACGCTCCTGGAGCTCCTTTCCAATCGAATAGGCTCGGCAGAATTCCAACCAGGTCTCCCGGTCTCTTTCTTGCCAGCCGGGACCCCAATGCTTTTCAAAATCAGCCCACAGCTTTTCTAATAGCAATGCACATGTGGACTCATTCCGATTGAAAGCGCCCAATATTTCATTCAACAGATCGTCGAGCTCGGAGAGTTTCGTTTTGGGGAGGTAGGAGATCGCTCCTTTTTGGATCGATTCCATGAGGGATTGCGGGTTGAGACCATGGGCGGTCAGCATTACCGTTGGGAACCCCTGTTCAACGGACTCTTCCAGTAATTGGAACCCTCTGACCCCCATAATATCTAAAATGACCAGATCATATTTTCCCGTCTTTATTTTCTTTGAACCATTTTCATAGTCCCGGGCCTTATCGATGACCGATTCATCCAAAATATCCACGATAGTTTCCAGGATATCCTCTTCGTCATCCACGGCCAGGATGTGCTTACCTTTGAGTAGAGATTCATCAGCTGACATTAAAAGCACCCCCTGATGGTAAAATTTCCAATTGCTGTAAACGAAGTCTGGCTTCATTCAGTAAAATCGGGCTAGGGAATCTATTCGATCTTGCAAAAATTTTCAATATAAAATTATAAGAAAAGCCCTGCATTTTTGAGATAGACTCCAATTAACCATTTCACTGATCTACCAATCAATTTATATTCCGGGCGTCCCTCTTTGGATTCTGAATTGATAATTTTCTTTATTGTCGGTTTCAGATAACGGTTTGTACCTTAGAACAGGGCATTTTTCCCTGGGTGTTTACTTCGCAAAGGATCTAAAGTATAATAAATATTACAAATTCAGGTAATCCCGATATCAGGAGTTCCTGACCGCGTATATTTGCGCGATATTGACAACGGACTCATCTATCCGGGAACAATGACAGGTGGTATTGAAACTGGGGGCAGGTTCCCGGGGATATGACAGGGGCTTGAAGTCCAATACCGCAATTTTTGAGCAAATATCAAAAGTGTATTCAATGCCTGAGCCATCAGAGAACGATACGATAATAGCGAAGAAAAAGGCCCAAATATTGAAGGTCCCCTTTGTCGATCCGCTTCAGGCAGCCATCGAACCGTCTGCGCTTAGCCTGCTTGCACCGGAAATGGCGATACGGCGCCAGGCTTTACCCATCCGCGTGGTTGATAATTTTCTGTTGGTAGCAATGATGAAACCGGAAGAGCCGGTTGCAATCAAAAGCCTGGAGCTGCTCACCGGGTTCAAGGTTCGGCCTGCAGTTGCCCCCAAAAATTCGCTCTCTATCGGACTGAAAAAATATTATGGCAGCGGTTACGCTGGAGAGCTTGGTGTCCAAAAACGCAAGCCTAAGACCATCCAAAAGAAAATCGCCAAGACCACCAAAGGAGACGGAAGCGGGCCATGCACCATTTCTGTGATTTCAAACAAAGGGGGTGTCGGTAAAACCCATCTTTCCATCAATACGGCCTACTGTCTGGCGAAAAAAGGTGCCAGGGTTCTGCTGATTGATGCTGATCTGGGCAATGCGGATGTCTCAAACAAACTTGGAATATTTCCCAGAAGCCACCTGATGGATTTCCTGGAAAATAGAAAAAAGATGGATGAGCTTCTTTTCCGCACAAAGTATGGCTTTGATCTTATCGCCAGTTCGTATGGTGAATTTAAACTGGCGAACCTGTACTATGCCCAGAAGGTAAAATTTATCAACCATTTTAGAAAAATATGCCAACGATATGAATTTGCCATTTTTGACCTGGGAGCCGGCATATCCCGTATGGTGATGGATTTTGCCCTGGCCGCTGATCACACGATTATTGTGACTACGCCCCAGGACTTCATCAGCGGCTATGCATGCACAAAGGCCGGTTTTTCCCGCTTTAAAGAAATCGAAGAGAGATTGGCAAAAAGAGTCTCCAATTATGAATCTCAACTGATCTTTTCGCCGATGATGGTGATCAATCAGGTAAGTAATCTTCACCAGGGATTCAAACTTTTTAATACCCTCACAAAAGCGGCGAATGAAAAAATCAATTCTCGTGAAGGTAAATTTCGTATCAAAGTTGAATATCTGGGGGCCATCCCCTATGAAAGGACCGCCCTGCGTGCGGCGGAAGTGAAAAAAAAGCCCCTGCTTCTTGCTACGCCCCGCGTAAAGGCCGCCCAGAGCATACAGCATATGTCCACACGATTTTTCGATCCGGATGCGACCTATGATCCGAAGGTCAAGTTCAAAAAACCGCTAGCCCGTTTTGCAGCCATTCTCTCCCAAAAATATTAGCGATTTATGAATGTCCCGAAAGGGAGGACAAAACACATGAAAAAAACAGACAAGGATATTCAAATGCTGGGACCGCAGGCGGTCCTGGAAGGAGGCCTTGTATTCGAAGGTTCATTGTTTATGAACGGCCATGCCAAAGGCTCCATTGAAAGCCGCAACGGTTCGATCATTGTCGGTGAAGATGCGGTACTTCATGCCGACATTTTCGTCCGCAGCGCCACGATTAACGGTGAAGTAAAGGGAACGATTCGCGCCACAGAGCGCATTGAGCTTAACCCCCCGGCGCGCGTGTATGGTGATCTCAATGCGCCCATCGTACGCATTGATGCAGGGGTCATTTTTGAAGGTAATTGCATGATCAAGCCCAAAGAAGATGCGGCTTCTAAAACACACCGGATGCTGTCAACTAACGCCGAGAAAACAGAAAAGCCGGCGAAGTCACCCCCGGAGTCAAAGGTACAACTCGACTCCGACCAAAATAACAAACAAGGAACAGGCGCGCGGAAATAAGAAAAGCCACCCTAAAGCTTCCCGCCTTAAACCATGCATTT
>JASFIX010000073.1:0-11072 GCA_050122435.1 Desulfobacterales bacterium | reverse complement strand
GCGGGATATATCTCAGCGCCACTGCCGGTTTACTTTATGATACCGCCGGGAAAATCGCCGGTGCCATCGAGTCGCTGCGTGATATCACCGAGAGCAAACACATGGAAGAAGAGCTCATCGAGGCCAAACAGGCCGCCGATGAAGCCAACAAGGCCAAAGGTGATTTTTTGGCCAACATGAGCCATGAAATCCGCACGCCCATGAATGCGGTCATCGGTATGGCGCACCTGGCGCTCAAAACGGATCTTTCTCCCAAGCAGCGGGACTACCTCAAAAAAATCCAGACCTCGGCCAATGCGCTTTTAGGCATCATCAACGATATTTTGGATTTTTCCAAGATCGAAGCCGGCAAAATGGATATCGAAAACGTTGACTTCAATCTGGAAGATGTGATGGATAACCTGGCTAATCTGGTCACGGTCAAGGCCCAGGAAAAAGAAGATCTCGAGGTGCTGTTCAATACCAGTTGGGAGGTCCCCCACTTTCTGGTCGGCGACCCCTTGCGGCTGGGGCAGGTGCTCATCAATCTGGCCAACAACGCGGTCAAATTCACCGATACCGGTGAAATCGTGGTGTCCAGTGAGCTGCTCAAACGAAATGAGGACCGCGTTACATTAAAATTTTCGGTCAGAGATACCGGCATCGGGTTGACCGAGGAACAGGCCGGCAAATTGTTTCAATCATTTAGCCAGGCCGACGCCTCTACGACCCGTAAATACGGCGGTACCGGCTTGGGCTTGGCCATCAGCAAAAAATTGGTCAACATGATGGGAGGAGAAATCTGGGTGGAAAGCGAATACGGTCAGGGAACCACCTTCAGTTTCACCGCTGACTTTGGTCTTGGCAAAGAGCGCGCGAAAGAACGCTTTATGGCTTCGCCGGACTTACGGGGCATCAAAGCCCTGGTGGTGGACGACAACGTTACTTCCAGAGAGATTTTGAAAGATATGCTTGAATCCTTTACGTTCAAGGTCACGGTGGCGGCATCCGGATTGGAGGGAATCAGCGAACTGGAGAGCGTACCGCAGGATCAACCTTTCGAGTTGGTGGTCATGGACTGGAAGATGCCCGAGATGGACGGCATCGAGGCTGCCGAGCGAATCAAAAATCATCCTGGATTGAGTAAGATTCCGGCCATTATCCTGGTGACCGCCTACGGCCGAGAAGCGCTTATGCAACGGGTAGAGCGTGTGGGACTGGACGGCTTTTTACTGAAACCGATCAGCCCTTCGGTGCTTTTTGATGCCACCATGCAGGCCTTTGGCAAAGGTATACCAGAGGAATCAAAGGTTCGCCGTAAGGGTGCAAAAGAAGCTGAAGCATTGAAGCAAATCCAGGGCGCCCGGGTGCTGCTGGTGGAAGACAATGAGATCAACCAGCAGGTGGCCAGAGAAATTCTAGAAGGCGCCGGTCTAAACGTTAGCCTGGCCGACAACGGTCAGGAAGCCATCGCTGCCATTGAAAAACATCCGTATGACGCCGTGCTCATGGATGTTCAGATGCCGGTCATGGACGGATATACCGCCACGAGAAAAATCCGAAATCTGAAATCCGAGATCCGAAATTTACCCATCATTGCCATGACGGCCCACGCCATGGCCGGCGATGCCGATAAAAGTATAGCAGCTGGCATGAGCGGTCATGTCACCAAACCCATTGACCCCGAACAGCTTTTCGCCACCCTTCAAAAATGGATCCCGCCCGGCAAAAAGCGCGTTCAAGTGGAACCACCGGAAGTTTCTGCAGAGGCAATCGCCACGGATGTATCTGAGCCCGAAGCCGAAAAATTTCCGGGCTATCTGCCGGGATTTGATCTGAAAGACGGGCTCACACGCCTGCAGTATAATGAGAAACTTTATCGCAAGCTGCTGCTGGACTTTAGTTCCAAATATGCCGATGTTGCCGATGAAATACGGCAGGCGCTCGATGCCGAAGATTTTGAACAGGCCCATAGCCTGGTTCACAACCTGAAGGGTCTGGCCGGAAACCTGGCGGCCGTCAATCTACAGGCCGCGACAGTCGAAATGGAAAAATTGGTAAAGGGCGGCCCGGAGAAGGGATTATCTGAACAGAAGCTGAATCAGGCTTTCGATGAAATGAAAGAAGCTCTTCAGGCTGCCCTCGATTCTGTCCGCATTCTGGGACCTGCTGCTCCTGAAAAACGCGCAGGGCCGTCTGCCGCAGACCTGGGGGAAATTCCTTCGGAACTGGCCAGTGAGGCCGCCGAACGAATCCGCAATGCAGCTGAAATGGGAGACGTCACGGGCATAAAGACAATTGTTGACGATCTAAAATCCAGATCCGATGCCTTTGCGCCCACCGGAGCAAAATTTATCCAAATGGCGGAAGATTTTGACTTTGAGGGGATCGTGAAGTTAGCAGATGAATTGAACAAATCGAATAAAAAGACATAATACGGTTATTCACTTCGCTATATGCAGAACCTGTTTACAGATTCCTCGTATATTTTAACTAGCAAAACTAAGGCGACGGTTCCGTGTCGAGAACAGTGTTATCTTGCAGAAACAAATTCCTCAGCCAAAGGGTGATTTTTTCAAAAGTTGTTTGAAGAAACAAATTCCTCAGCCATAAAGCAATTTTTTCGGTGCCGGTTAAGTCGTTCCAGGCCTGCAGCCAACTCTGAATAGCGACCGGTTTATCGGTAATGATATTATCCACGCCCACCTCTATCATCAAAAGCGCCGTCTGCAAATCATTAACGGTCCAAACATGGACCTGCTTTCCGATCTGTTGAGCATCTTTAACCAGCCGGGAGGAGGCCTGGGCGGCATCAATACTGAGAAAGTCGACTGTGTTCTGGGTGAAGTCCCCAAGCGCCTGAAAAACGGTCAAACCGATCTTGATTTCGGGAAATAACGCTTTGAACTTTTTTAACTCAGCATATTCCAGAGAGGTGATCACACAGTTATTACCGAATGAATTACTTTGGATCAGTTTGCCGACTTTTTCTGCCAGTTCCGGGTCCGGCCAGTTATACTTCATTTCAATATTAAGTTTGATCTGTCCTTTGCACAGCCTTATGGCTTCTTCCAGGGTTGCAATGCGCTCTTTACTGAAATCTTTTGAGAACCAGCTGCCAATATCTATTTTTCGCAGATCCTCATATTGGATTTCCTCAAGCTTTCGATCGATGGAAGCAACGCGCATTAGATCGGCATCGTGCATGAGGACCACCACCCCATCGGCCGTCGCCTGTACATCGATTTCAGCATAATCCGCGCCATCAGCGATCGCCTGCTCGAGGGCACTGATGGTATTTTCCGGCGCCTTAAGTGAACTGCCACGGTGGGCGGTGACGGCAATAGAACGATCATCAAAATTGAAACTTTCGAAAAATGCAACGCCAACGAAAATCGTTGTCAGCAGCGCCAGGCAGATACCCACCCATCCTATTTTTTGCAAGATGGCCGGTGGAAACTTTTTCAACAGCCACCATTTTGCATGCAGCTCGATTTTATGCTTTACGGTCTTGCGGTAGAAATCAACGATTAAGAACATATAAACCGTTTTACCAAGGATGAACCAGAACAATTGAGTTATAAGGATAGCCCCCAACGCGACCAGTACCAAGGGTAGAATAGCATAAAGGTTCAGCCCGGCGTGTACCAGCACAAATGTAAACACCAGTTTAAGCATCACTGCGGTGATAAATGATGCGGATAGAATTAAAAGCCACCAGATAGCCTGGGGCACAGCCAGCTCTATGACACGGTGCCGTGTTCGCCGCCAGCTTTTTCTCAAGGCCTCAACCGGCTGCGCATTTTCGAAAATGATGGCCGGAATTGCAAATAACCAGCGTATGTACAGCCAGGCACCCACCAGAAGATAGGAACCTCCGATAATAGCGCCGATTAAAAGCGTAATCCAAAGTTGCCAGGGTCTTTCATAGAGATAGTAACTGATGTCATGTTCCCCGAGAAAAGCAAAATAGGTCAATGCACCGGCAGCTAAAAACGGTAGGCCGGCGAAAAAATATATAATGGCTTGGAGCATGCCTAATCGAATAACAGACCAAGCATGGACCGCTTCCTCCCCAAGGACCCTGCCAACTGAAATCATTCGTCCATCAATAGCGGCCAAAGAAATAATCATCAGCCCAATCCATTCCAAAAAGGCGAGCCCGAGAAAGAAACTGGTACTTAGGATAAAAAATAGAATCCCCCGAAGGGATATAAAAAACGTGATAAGGTCTTCATTGCTGACCGCAATTTGACCATTGGAGATCAACAGGCTATCCACCAGCCAGGCGGTGAATGGCGCCAGAACAACAGCGAATATCAAGCTGAACCAAATTTCAAAGCCGATAATCGGCTTGATTTCCCTTCGCAAATTGGTCCAGGCATTTTTGTAGCGATTATAAAATGAACGAAACATGGCAATCATAAAACAATTAACAGATGGTTTTTAATCCTAAAACCATCTTCAAAAATCTAATTTTAAATTCGGCCATAAATTTACCGATCCATAAAGAATTAAGAATGGTTGGGCAACATATCACTAATAAAATTGAATTCACAGAAAAATTTTCCGATTCAAACAGATGTCTCAGAGACAGTTCACATGAAGGACATAACGCCAAACGGGTGAGTCTTTAATCCCATCAAATCCAATTTGACTTGAAGAATGCTCATGAGTTCATATATTAAGGAATAATTTTGCGGGCTTGATTAAAAAACCGTCGCATTATATTCTATTTTCCGATTGCCGGATATATCAAAACGGCAAATACATACCAGCACAAGGTTAGGAGAAAGTTAAATGAGAAGTCTGTTGATTAGAATAATTTTGTTGTCCCTGATCATTCTCTGCTTTGTTTTAGTACCCGGTGCATACGCCGCAGACAAGGCATTGGGAATTAACAAAAAAATTCTGGTCAACATTGAACGCCAGATACTTATTGCGGTGTAATCCAACAAGCTGGTTTTCGAATATGATGTCGTCACCGGACGACCGAATAAAGAAACGCATCCCGGCACATTCGCCATCTCCAGAAAATACGAAGATTACACCAGCAAGACATATGGCTCAGAGATGCCATATACCATGTTTTTTACCAAAGACGGCAAAGCGATTCATGGTACGAAATGGGCCACAGTTCGATCCTACCTGCATGCATACATAACGGAATCGGTGGGCTCACAGGGCTGCGTGGGTCTGAGTGAAGAAGACGCCAGAGAAATATTTAAATGGGCGCCTGTTGGAACACCTGTGGTGATTCTGGAAGGACGAGACCACGAGAATGAAAGACTCAACGCCTATAAGCGCCGCTAAAAGTAGTATGGCAAGGTTACCCCATGAAACTTATTGTGAAAATCGTCGCAACAACCATTGTTATGCTTCTGTATCTGGGGACAGCCCACAGCGAACAGACGGCAGACATGGTGGTCGTCGAAAAGAGCAAATCCCGTCTCTACCTGATGCGGGAGGGAGAGACCTTGGCCTCATTTCGTGTGGCTTTTGGCTCCAATCCTAAAGGCCACAAACAAGAGCAGGGCGATGGACGAACGCCGGAAGGGCGTTATATCCTCGATTACAAAAATTCAGGCAGCGCATACTACAAATCGATTCACATTTCATACCCAAATGCAAAAGACCGCAAAGAAGCCCGAAAACGCGGTGTCGACCCCGGCGGTGACATCATGATCCATGGTCAAAAGAACGGCTACGGGCGACTTTCTATCCTGGTGCAGCGTTTCAACTGGACAAATGGATGTATAGCCCTGAGCGACCGGGACATGGATGCGGTCTGGAATGCAGTCGAACCCGGCACCCCGATTGAAATCAGACCCTAGCACAAAAAAAAATAAATTTACCGGATCTAATTTTTCTCGGATCTTTCTTTAAGCTGCTGCAAATAGGTCCGGGCTTCCTCAGCAATTCGGGCTTCACCGGCTGTACTGGCAATTTGCTCAGCCCGGTTCAACCATTTTTGGGCGTTGTCGAACAGCCCCTGCAACATGGCACTGCGTCCAGCTCTAAGGTAACGGATCGAGGCTTCCTTGGCACGTCCTGCCTTTTCACCGGCTTTGCCTGCCAAGGCTATAACTTTCACCATTCCTCGATAGTCAAGCGTTTCACGGCGCAGTTTGGCCGCCGCGTCAAATGCTTCTATGGCGGCATCCCAGTTCTGTTCCGTCATGGCCAGATGCCCTATCAACTCCTGGCGGTCAGCAAGCAGCCGGGGTTGCTCCGGTTGTCCTAAAGCAGCGAGCGCCGCACGCAGCTGATCCATATCGCCCTGTTTGCTGGCAATCAAGCCCCGTAAGAAATGGGTTTTGCTTTCGATAACTGAAGACGCTTGATTGGAAGTGGCCAGGATTTTGTCCGTCATTTTCCAGGCTTCATCCAAATCCCCACGGCGGTGAAGAATAGTGGCTTCCAGGAGCAGAAAATCAAGCGCGCTACCATGACCCGCCAGCGTCATTTCGATATTGGCGTTGCGGACCACACCCAGCGCTTCTTCATAGGATTCCAAGTTCATCAAACACACTGCCAGGTTGTATTGGGCATCCAGAATCGCTACGGTATCATCACGCACGATGGCACGATCCAACGCCTTTTGGTAAAAACTGGCGGCTTGCTGCAACCGGCCCTTATCAAAGGCCAGTCGTGCTGCCCGATTATATCGCTCAAGATCTGCATCAATGACCGGGCCTGTTTGTTTCGGTGGTGAAGACCCGCAACCGCTTAGACTTAAAATGACGGTTACCAGCAGCAGCCCGATGAGCCCAACTCTGTATGGCGTATGAGGATACCTGATCATGGGTTCACCTCCAGCGGCGAAATTCGGGTAGCCGTCTGTGCCGGTTGGCCGGAGCCACCGCCCAGCAACCAGTGAGACTGCAGTTGCTGAATCAGACGCTCCAGCTCGACCATCACCTGTTGCACCTGCAAGACGAGTACCGGAACCGCATCCGTGGTGTCACCGACATTTTCGACAATCTGCGGCAGTTGAGGTGTTGTTTGGCCAAGGTCCTTCATCACCGTTTCCATGGATGCCAGCGCCTTTTTTAGACTGCGGGTTATCTGCGGGATATCGCCGGTTTCGATATCGAATTCTTTAGAGAATTCTGAAACGTTTTGAATCGTTTTTTCCAAATCATCAAAAAGCGGCCCCATCCGAGCGATCAGGGTTTCTAGATCCCTTACAAGCTTATCTTCGGTGAGCAGACGCCCGATTGCCCCCTCCCCGCTGTCAATCTTATCGGCAATGGAATTCAGATTGGCCAAGAGCTGTTGGACACCCTTGTCGGGATCCTGCAAATCCTTGGCAACTGTTGTCAGCATAATGATCGCCTTATGGGCATCATCGATAACCGGCATAACCTTGGCCCGCAACTCCTCGATGAGTTCAGCCAGTGTGTCGGATGTCTTGCGATCGGATTGAACGGTAATCACGGCAAATTCCCAATCAAGAGGCTCCCCTTGACCCCGCGTAATTTCAAGATAGGCATCACCGGCAATGCCGAATGTTTTGCGAATGGTTGCTTTTGAATCGCTGCGAATAAATACCGCCATGCCGCTGTCAATGCGTGCCGTTGCATGAATCTTCTGATCTGGATTTATCACGATATCTCGGATTTCCCCCGCTTTGGTTCCCAGAATTTCAACACTTGATCCTTCTGCCAGACCGAAAAGACCATCATCCGGTAACACCACCTTGAGCGTTTCGCCGGGATTAAACCACTTTCGGACCTGAGCAGAATAAAGAAATCCTGCAACAAATATCAGCAAGCTGATCAGCACAAACAAACCGACCGCTTCATTCGTATATCGGAATCTCGTTTGGGGCAGTATCTCTTTCACGTTGTTACCTCCATCAACTTCTCGGCGACCAATCGATATCGTCGGGTTACCGGCAGAGTTTGATCATTCCATATTAAGCCTTTTCTTGTCAGCCAGATGACGGCGGCACCGCGATCACGCGCCTCACGAACGGCATCCATCAGAGCAGATATGATTTCAAGGAAAATGCCGCTTGTTGGCTCTTCTAACAAAATAAGCAGCGGTCGACCCATAAAAGCCCGCACACAGGCGGCGCGTTGCAGTTCGGCTGCTGTCAAATCACCGGGTAATCCTAAGGGAATCCCGGGAAGACCAAATTGATCTGCCAGTTCGCCGGCTTCCTCACAAAGCTGGCGGGTAGATCTGCGGGTATGGTGTCGCTGCGGAAGCAACATATTATCCAAAAGCGATAAGTTATTGATCCAGTTTCCGGTCTTAAATACACGGCCGATCCGCCCCCGCAGCGCATTGGCCTGATCCGGCCGCAAGTCTTGCCAATTTCGTCCTAAAAATCTGACGGAGCCGCTGCGGGGTTTAATGATTCCGGCGCAGGCATCCGCAAATGCGGCTGTTTGCTCGAGGCGGGCCAGACGGATCAGAACCAGATCGCCACCGCCGACACTCAAACTGACTTCATCAGACTTAGCGAGATTCCCGGTTGTATCTGTGAAAACGCTTTCATCGAATCGTAAAATGACGCGTTGTTTTTCGAGGATTGCTGCCATGAGATTTCACTTCCACTAAAACAAAATTGTCAGCGCAACGGATATGATCAAGGTGGCCAGGGCCGACTTGGCAAACCCCCGCGGCATTATATCCAGTACCCTGGCAGAAACGCCGCTGAGGGATAACGCCATCTTACAGGTTATCAGCGCCACCACAAACCCGATGCTAACGGTTTTCAGCGTAAAGAGTGCATATGTCTGCCAACCCATTGAACCGATGGCGCGGTCGAGGAAGTCGAAAAAATGGAATTGGGTGATCCCGACCAACACACCTGAAAAAAATCCCCCTAACAGAGCCACGGCCACAAAAGCCGTCGTTAATAAAAACATACACACACAAAATGCAAGGACCCGGGGCACCACGAGGTACAGAAACGGATCGATGCCCTGGGCATCCAGCATGTGGACTTGGCCTTCGGTCTTCATGGTGCCCAATTCCACCAGCAGGGCGGATCCGCTGCGGCCGATCACAATCAGGCCGACCAGCACCGGGGCGATTTCACGTACCAGAACAGTGGACATAACCCCGCCGAACAATGCCGTGCTGCCAAAGACCTTCAGCCAATGGAAGGCCTGGGCGACAAGGCCAAAGCCCACGAAAATCCCGCTGACCAGAATAAAGGGTAATGCCTGGGCGCCGATCTGATAACACTGGCGTATAAACTCGCTGCGAATCGAACGTCGCCAGGTAATCGGACGGCAACTTTGCCAGATGACAGCCACGGCATCGCTGATAAATTGAACCGGCCATTGCCAGAAGCCAATCGTCAATTTACCGATGGTTGCAAGCAGGCGTCTCGGCATCGATCCCACCTGCGATGTGTCGTTTCCTGCTGATATAATGCCTTCGTCGTTCATATTCGTCCTGTCAGAAGATAAGTTGAAGTTTCACCGATGTTGGGCAAATAATAGTGCCCTCGCAATTTAAACAGGTATCGGGCGCGCAGTCGACGGTAGGTGGTTTCCGAAACCTGAATGCCACCGGGTACTCCGGAATCTGCCATTTTGGATGCAAAACGAACCGACTCACCCCAAATATTATATGTTTTCGTTTTGCGACCCACCGAACTGCCCAAAACGGCCCCGGTGTCGATCCCAACCCGGAATTCCATGGCTGTGTTTAGCGATGCAAACAGGCCGCTACAGTGATTCTGAAGCCCGAGTGCCAGATCAGCGATCAGAACGGCATGGTCTTCGGATCCAGATTCGAATCCCGCCGCACAGACGATTTCCTCCCCCATCACCTTCATGTAATCGATGCCCCGGTCTGTGACCAGATCTTCCAGGTGGCCGACCATTTGATCGACCGTCGTTGTCAATTCGGTATCGGTAATCCGCCCGGCAAGGGATAAGGTGTCGGTAAATTTCAGGACCAGGACAGTCATATCAGGATATATATCCGCAGCAGTTTGATCGGGATCGATTCCACCGGCTTTTAGACGATCAAAAAACGAGGTGATGGGCGCTTTTCTGCCCATCGAATTAGGGCTCGACCGTTGAGGGGCGATATCGGGTGCAATAGGATGGTCCTCGGGTTGGATGTCGCTGGCAACCGGAGCCGGTTGCGGCGATGAGGCATCAGGTGACGCTGCAGTTTCGGTATCTTCTACCGGCTGTGTAAATACACGGATGCATGCTGGATCCACTGACAACCGCAGCGCCAACATGTCGGCAATGGCATGCGCAAAGGACAATTCTTCGGCCGACCAGCCGCGATGCAGCCGATCGTGCTCGAACCACAGGGCCCCTACTGTCTGACCGTGATAACGAATCGGTACCGCCAACAATGATTCACAGCCCAGCGGTTGCAAGTATACTCGATACAGTTCGGCCAATCGAGTATCGGTTTCCGCATCAATAGCGCTGATCTCTTCGCCGTTCTGCAACAGATCGAACAACACAGGAAAGTCTACCCGGTCAAGCACGGTCCCCTTCGTATGGCCATAGCTTTCGCGATCGTAACTGTCGATACACTTCAAAAATTGGCCGCGATCATCAAAATTCCACAAGCTGCTATGTCTTAAATTGATGGCACCGGTAACAATCTCGGTTAACTGTCCGAAGGATTCCGAATCCTCGGCATCAAACATAGCCGCGCTGGATGAAAGCTCAGAAAAGGCCCGGCTCTGGGCCTCGAGTTGGTACTGGCGATCGAGCACCTGCCGGGCATTGCGTTCCGCCCGCAATCCCTGAAACACCAGCAGACCGGCCATAATTGCTGCCAGCAGCAAAATGCCGCCGGACATTAGGATAATATTCCGGTTGTTGCGCGCCACAAAACCGACAAAGTCTTCTTCCGGCACAAAAACAAATACCGACAAATCGAGTCCTGTTTTCTGGGGCATCAGAAAAGCGGTGCTCAGATAGCGCTGCCCGTCGACGACCAGATCCCGATGACCATGCCCATCGATCCGGAAGCGGTTGTACGCGCGATTTAAAACCGGGTTTCCCAGTTCTTCCACCACAATGGGTTTATACAGATCGCCCTCTTTTTTGACCATTTTTTTGATCTCCGGATGGGCAACGATGTATCCCTCTTCG
>JASFIX010000072.1:0-11107 GCA_050122435.1 Desulfobacterales bacterium | reverse complement strand
GTGCTTTTTCTTCATGTGAAATCCAGGTTCTATCCAAGCATTCATGGCGGCAGCGCATTATCGCAAGTATTTTACCATATGCATTCATCTTGACAATTCTTTTTTACCTAAATAATGATTATAATACTTTTTACGACTTCAATCGCTGGGTTGGAAGAGATGATTACTGAATTTTCGTTTGGTAAAATCGTCGTTAACGGCAAAATCTATAAAAACGACATTAAAATTATCAACGGCCGGGTAATTGCCGAATGGTGGCGTAGGAGCGGCCACCGGGTGGAGGTTGAAGATATTACTGATGTTTTAGAAGCTGAACCTGAAGTCCTGGTTATCGGGAAGGGTTCCCCCGGGTTACTGAAGTCAACGGCATCCTTGAGGGATTATCTGGCGGCAAACCATATCGAATTAATTGAAAAAAAGACATCCAAAGCGATCGAAGTTTTTAATAAGATTTATCAGGGAGGCAGGAAGGTCGCAGCGGGTTTTCATATAAGCTGTTAAAAAAGATCGAAATTTTTAACGCTGCTCCGTTTTCGGCGGATGGCCAATTGATGGGAGGAAAAAAATGAAGGCGAAAAGCAAACTCAGCGCAGGTGCTCTTCTGGTACTTCTTTTATTTGTCGGGGGGGTTTTAGCCGGTTATTACGTATGGGGCTTGAAGGATGATGAGACCGTTGATTATAAGCGTCTTTTAAAAGATACCGTAAAATACATCGCCAGCTTGGAACAAAAAAACAGTGAACTTGAAAAACAAATAGGGGCCGGAGATACGAGCTTAAGATCCACCGAAGATGAAAAACCCTCAGAAGAGGTCAAGCCCGCGGGTGAGGATGCAAATCTTCAACAAAAGATAAAATCTCTTGAGGAAGAAAAAGCAGCGCTTCAAGTCGCGATGAGTTCTGATAAGGACCTGACTGCTGAAAATCAGAGTCTAACCGAGCAAATCCGGACTTTAACCGCTGAAAAAGCGGATCTGGAACAAAAAATCACTGAACTTCAATCGGATACCAGCCAGGATCAAAATTTTGTTGAGGCCAGGCAGCAACTTGAAAATCAAATTCAAGCCTGTCTCGAAAGCAAGGCTGATCTCGAGAAAGAAAACACTGAGCTTCAATCGCTGAAAAGCAATAATGAGGTGTTGACCGCTGAGAATCAAACACTTCAGGATACCCTTGAATCCCATGTCAACGAAATCAATGTTTTAAAAACGCGCTTAACGGAAATTCGGTCAATGACCCAGGTTCAGAAAGAAGCGGAGGCTCAGAGCACGGATACCCAGCCGGAAGCAACTCAGTAATGCCTTCGAACGCGGCTGCTAAAAATTTAAGATCCCGGGCATGAAAAACCGACGATTGCGTGCAGGCTTAAAGCGGGATTCTAAGAACCTAAAAGGATAAGATGTTTTATCCGAATCTATCCGAGTTTTTAAAAAGGGGGCATAGGATGAAAATCTATCGTTTTTTAATCGCTTTGACACTGACTGTTTTTTTAATCTCCGGTGTCCAATCGGGCTTTTCGGCCGGCTTAACCGATGTTGTCAAGGGCGCCCGGGACGTTCTGGGGGGTTCAGGAACACTGACAAATGATGAAATCATCGCCGGGTTGAAGGAAGCTCTCGAGGTCGGAACGGAAAAAGCGGTAGCCCTGGTGTCCCAGGCGGATGGATATTATGGAAATCCGGACATTAAAATTCCGCTTCCTGAATCCGTACAGAAAGTTGAAAAAATCTTAAGGGCGGCCGGTTATGGACAAAAAGTAGATGCGTTCGAGTTGAGTATGAACCGAGCGGCCGAACGGGCCGCTCCTGAGGCAAAATCTATTTTCCGGGACGCCATCACCCAGATGAGCTTTGAGGACGCCAGTAAAATTCTGAACGGCCGGGATAATGAGGCCACCCTTTACTTTGAGGATAAAACATCAGGTCGGCTCCAGGAGCTTTTTAAACCCATTGTTAAAGATTCCATGGGGGAGGTTGGGGTTACGAGGTCGTTTCAGGATTTGAATGCCAAAGCGGAAAGCATCCCGTTCGGCAAGAGCTTGAGTTTTGATCTGGATCAGTATGTAACCGATGGCGCCCTTAAAGGACTTTTTAAAATGCTGGCCGAGCAGGAGAGACAAATCCGCACGGACCCTGCGGCCCGGGTAACCGATTTGTTGCAAAAAGTTTTTGCCAGCCAATAGGATTGGAATCGTGCCTAAAGTTGTAACTCACCGCGAAGAATGCGTATCTGCGGTGAACCATATAAAAATGATCGTTCGAACCAAAGGCTCTCGACGGACAGGATTCCATGATTCCGCCATAGCGGGATCACTTTAGATCACTTTGAACTTTAGCGCACATTCTTTAATGTATTTTCAAGATCCGATCAGCCCCTGCTCTTTCAGTTCGGAAATAATTGCCACCACTTTATTCTGGGCTTCAAGGATTTCACCCGGCTCAATCGAATCCATCTGTTCAACGGATTCCAGCAGCAGAGATGCGCCTCTTTCCGGCAGCATGTTGAAAAGCTTTATTTGCACCTGGCCGTCCATATCTTTTATGGCCCTTGCCAGGTCTTCGACTTTGATGATCTGCAAAAATTGTTTAATGGCCTTGCCGTTTAGGCGGGAGATAACCTTACCCAGCTTGGCGGATGAATCCGATGCGGCGGGCTTTTCTTCAATTTTCTGAAGATAGGATTCCAGTTTTTCTTTTTCCCTGGCTTCAAATTCTTCTTTGTACATCCTGTGACCCGATTCACCAAGGAATGAGAGCAGAAGCTCTTTAAGAAGCTTCGGATGCATGCCTTCCAGGATGCCCATTACCCCTTCCAGGATAATGCAGCGTTCCAGCAAATCCCTGCCCGTGTAATCCCCGGTAAAGATATAAAGCTCCAGTATCATTCTGGCGGTTTGGCTTTTGACCCCGTCGAGTGCCAGTTGAAGTCCCTTGCCCAGCAGAAATGAAGCGCTTTCTTCGGCTTCTTTGCCCAGTGACAGCAAACCGTAATTGCGCGCATTGTTAGCCATAAATAGAATTTTAGAAATCAGCGCCAGGCATTGACGTTTGTCTTCTTCACTTACCCGAATCTGCTGACAGAATTCAGCATCGTAGTTCATGCAACCTCTCTCCGATTTATGAGTCTCAAATATCCTTTCTTTTGATTTTATCCAGCAGGCGTTTCTGGATTTCATCCTTGGCCCACTGCATCTGCTGCTTTTTGTTCGCCGTCTGAAAAAGGTGGACCATTTCTGAGGTATACTTTCTGGCACGGCCATAACCTTCGGCAGCCGCTTCTTTAATCATACGCCAATTGCGGGTTTTCGTAAAGATATTAAATGCCTCTCGCAATTCGGGGAAAAGTTCCGCCGGCATGCCATCCAAAAAAGCGGCATACAGTCCCAGACCTGCTGTTTTGCGGTTTTTTATAAGATAGGGCAGCGTTCCTTTTGGGCTGGTGTCCGCCAGCAGATCTTTGAGACCTCTGGCGAGGAGTTCAACGGGTGAATGCGGAAAGGCGGCAATTAATTCGCGCCAGATAGTCGGATCAAACGTAGAATCGCTGAGTTCTCCGATCTCATGATATATATAATTGTCCTTTTGGACGGACAGAATTCGCTGCAGATTCTGCTGCCAGACGTCAGGTTGCTTTTTTTTCAACCCGCAGTGTTCAAGGGCAAATTGCAGTGCCGCGCGACCCGATTTTTTTATGTAGGCGATCTGGTCCCAAAGAAACAGTCTGGCAGATTCGGTTCGCAGCAGGATCGATTCGTCCTGTGAAAGCGCCGGCAGCGTAAGCAGGTCTCGGGCCCGTTCGCGTCCAAGGGCGTAAACGGTGTAACCATTGCTTTGGGTTTTATTTTCGATGTCTGCCAGAAAAAAAGTCGGTTTTAAGCTGAAGGCATACCCCGCTCCGTAGAAGAGTCCATGGGACTCCAGGGCCGCATTGATTCCACGTGTGTCAAACGGGTCGTAGCGTTTGCCTTCAATCAATAGCTCAGTGTATTTTGCATCTGACAGTTTTTCCCAGAGTTCTTCCTTTTCACCAATCCAATCTAGAATTTCAGATGAATCTTTTTCATCCCAGGGATTCAGGTGGTGTTCCCACTTATAAAGATCCCGCAGTCGCAGGGCTAGTCCGCAAGTGGAATACAGTCCGGCATGCTGGGCATCACTAATGTCGCAGTTGTTGAGGATCTGACGGGCAACGGTTTCGACTTCGAACATATTGTTCTCCAGTCCGGCCTGAATTTATTCGGATCTTCAATGCGTCCGAATACAGGGGTATTAGAAAATAAGGAATGGAAATCGTAAGGTCAAGACCCGCATCTTTATCCGATCCAATCCCGCCGAGACGGGACGCCAGGACGAGCCTTATGTAAAATACCTGATCAGGCGTGGCAAAATATCGATTTCTGTGGGTGTGGATCCAAATATTTCCCCATCCGGCAGCAACATTTTTTGGGGTTGGGTGTAAACCCTGGCCGATTTTGCCTTGATAAATTGTAGCGCCGGGTTTTCTCCATGAGTTCCTTTGAATATCTTGGGAAATGTAGCAATCAGGCTCAGGCGGCTCAGAGGTGCGAGTACGACTGCGTCGAACAGCCCGTCATCGATCTGCGCTTCGGGTGCCATCAGCATATTGCCGCCGGTATATCTGGAATTACAGATTTCCACAAAGCAGTTTTTACCGCGGATGACCTGCCCGTCAATTTCCAGTACCATTTCATGAAAATTCAATCCCAGCAATCGATGAAATACGCCGATCACATAGCTGAAATCAGCGGCCCATTTAAACCGGGCGGCTGTTTTGGCCACATCGGTAACGAAGCCGAACCCCATCAGGTTAACGAAATAATAGATATCACTGTTTTGTGAAAACCGGCATACATCAACTTTTCGGGTGGCCTGGCGGCTTAAAGCGGCAAGTCCGTCTTCTATACTGAAAATTTGCAAATCCATGGCAAACGAGTTTCCGCGCCCAACCGGCAGGATGCCCAATGGCGGCAATTGCCTGTCCCCGTGGTATTTTAATACACCGTTGAGCACCTGATAATTGGTGCCATCTCCGCCCATGATGACAATGGCGTCATATTCAGCGATGGAGATCTGCCTCACTATTTTAAAGGCGTGTCCGTGGTATTGGGTGGTGAATAGATCAAATCTGATCCTGCGCTCTGATAATTTGTTTGTCAGATCAGGGCTTAAGTTGTGATTTTTGATTTCTTTCGAACGCGAGTTGGCGATCAGCGCGATACGCATTCTTACCTCTTTTGCTATTTTACGCGTCTGAGTTCCTGAAAAAATCTTTGTTGCCGGGGTGTTGGATTTCAGGCTTCTGGCCGCTGGCTGCTTGCTGCTGGCTCCGACTCGGCGACTCGACCGAGCGCATCGCAGGTTAGCTGCTGGCGTCCTGTCACTGATTTCTGCCAGCCTGCGACGAGCTCAGCCGAGTCGAAGCAAGGGGCGAGAAGCCAGCGGCTAAAATCTAGATTTATCTGACACCTGACAACAAATATGGGTATGGGTCAATTCGGTTGATCCGAAACAAGTCATTCATACCAGAAACGGAAAGCATCCAGGTTTTCCCGCCCGGTTTTAAAGCAGTTGATGGGTGACTGGGGATCGGCATATCCCAGTGCGATGCCCAAAACGATTTCTTTATTATCAGGGATATCAAGGGCGTCTGCGATTTGATCTCCATAGGCGGTGACCAAACCAATCGGACATGTCGCCAGGCCTTTGGCCTCTGCGGCCAGCAGCAGGTAGGATACACTAAGGCCTACATCCAGATAACGAATTTTTGGAAACAACCGGTCTATGGCAACCATAATTACTATTGGCGCTCCATAAAAAGAACAGCTGCCTTCTTCGACAAACCGGTTAAATTCCAGATCCATCTCAGCCACTTTGGACGCCATGGCCTGTGAGGCGCGGCGACTGCGGTTTTTAAATTTATCCGGCAACGGCTTTTCGGTGCCGGGGCCACATGAGATGTTGCGTTCAGCATGCGCACGCTTCAACTGCCGCACCAGGCGATCTTTTTCTTCTCCGTAAACAATTACATATTCCCACGGCTGTAAATTGATGGCTGATGGCGCCCTGCCGGCATATCTTAAAAGGTCTTCGATATCGGCCCGCGAAACAGGCTTGGGGAGATATGCCCGGGCACTTTGACGGTTTGTCATGGCGGTGAATATATCCATATCGATCTCCCTTATTTTTGACTTATCCAGGCCTATAAGCCAAACCCGATGTATCTGTCGTTTTTAACTTTAAGCAAAGTATCGGTTTAAGTTTCCCGTTTGCCCGTTGAGCCCGTTTAAAAAGAGGACTAATAGGAATTGTTATGCCCAACAGGCTAAATGGCTAACGGATAACGGGCCAACCCTGTATTTTGGGCGCGGGCCTTGACAGGTAGAGGGGATGATTATATTTTGCTTAAATTTCGGTATATGTCAACAAGGAGGCATCGTGGAAAGGGCGATGTTGTGGTTTAAATGTGCGGCGCAGCGTGATCCGGTACGGCCGGTATTGAAACAACCCGCTATGCTTGGCTGGGAAGCAAAACAGCGGCATGTCGATCTGATGATCGAACGGCCGTTTCGAGGTGAGGAATTGTTGCGTCGTATGAAGGGCTGGTTTACGGTCGATGTTAATAAAGCCATCGATATCATCCAGCAGCACGGGAAACTTAAAGTGCTGGATGGCTATGATCTGGTCGTAGAAACCCGCAGTCAATCGGAACTGGAGATTCTGTCAAAGAATTTGACGGAGGCATTCGGCCAGGAGGCCTGGTTGGAGCCGATTGCCAAAACCTTGCTGACTTGAACGGGCGCCAAAAGTAATTTTCCCAAAAATTCAAGTAGTTTAAGCATCAGGTTCGATATATCCCGGGCCGAAAACATTTCTTCCGATGGAAAGCCGCAATTCTTTGTCCGGCAGCTCGCTTTCATCTCCGGGCCAGTGAATCCCCTCCCAAATGACGCGCGCCATGCCGTCGTCTTTTTTACATTTAAAACAAATTGGTGGTTTTTTGCCCTTGCGTGCCGGCTGACCGGAAACATGGATCAGTTCTCCGACAGGATTGCCCTGGGCTGAAACACCGCAAAGCATCGAACATCCGCAATCTAAAAATTTAAAGGCCACCCCGATGGCTTCCGGGTATGCCGTTAGGATGGTGCGGCAGGCGCCGTCAAAAGCGGTCGATCGAAAATTCGTCTTTTCTTCCATTACACCCATTTCCTGATCTGTCAGTATTGGAGCCAAAGGCTTACCCATTTAACCTAACCATTAATTAACCATTTGGGAATAATGGGCAACAAGAAATTGAGATAATGGATTTTTTGAGAAGGTTTTTCCTGGAAAAGCGGAAAGGCTGGTAGGCGTTCCTGGGAACAGATGCCTGATGAGCTTCAAACTAATGCATTAAAACCACCGAAACAGCAAGTATGGCAATCACCAGACCGATAATATCATATTTATCCATGGGATCTCCCCTTTGCGAACGATATGAGCACACGGGCCCTTATTTAATTTCGCATTTTGCGTCACAAAATACGGTTGAGCCCATGGATAAATGCTGCAAAAACCATGCAAAATTGGTATATTATTTATTAAATTAAATAAAACCAATTAGTTATTCTATGTTTGGCCGGGAAAGGGCTTTAACTACATGTGTAGAAAAACATATGACAATTGTATACTTTTGTTCGCAGCTGGTATGAATTGAGGCAGCGGGGGTCTTATTCAACCCCAAACTGAGAGCGGACGATTATTCCGCTATCAGTACAACTTAGAAAGTTCACTGACCCGTCAATTAATTGGAATGACTGTAAATTTCATATTCCGTTTCCTGGCCCAGCAGGCCATCGATTTTGGCCTGCAGGTCAGAACGCTCCGGGCTGGCAACCCATCGATTCCAATCTTCAGCACTTTCCCAGGTGCTGACCACTATCGTTTCACCGGGTTTGTCGATACGCTGTAATGTTTCACCTGAAATGTAGCCCGCCTGCTTTGTGGTGTTAATTCTTAATTCTTTGATGAGCGGTAGTAATTCTTTTTCCTTATTCTGCGGTACCTTCCGTCTGATGACAACTTTGACTGTCATGTCCGTCTCCTTTGCATTGTTTGAAAAAATGGGAAAATTGTACGGTTACTGTTCTTGTTTAAATCTGTAATTCGACGATATCTCCATCCTGCAGAACATAGTCCCGCTGAACCATCTGCCCGTCGAATACGGCAGAACCCCATACTTTTGCGGTTTTTAAATTTTTAGCGAAATCCTGGTGAACTTTGCTGGCAAAATCAACGATGGTGCTGCCTTTCTTTAGAACAAATGGCGAGGAACGGTCGGGTTTTTTCCCGTGTGATTTCGAATATACCCGGATGATATTCAACCGTTCCACAATGGTCGCTTTCAATAGGTCCAGGTTGCGACCGGTGGTAACCGAGGCCGCTACCATCGGCCAGTTGTCGTTTAGCAGCTCCCGAAAGATATCCAAATTTTCATCAGTTTCAGTGTTGTCGTTTTTGTTCGCCATTATCAAAAATGGGATCAGGCTGATGCCACGCTGGTCTTTGTAACGATCTTTTAAGCGCAGCGGCACGATACCATGTTCCCCGAGCAAAGCTACCGTATCTTCGAGCTGCTGCAGCGGATCGGTTTGCAGATCCACCATCAAAAGCACAAGATCACAACGACGGATCAGATCCATCATTTCCGGGTCCACATATTCTTTACTCAATGGCGGTGTGTCAATCAGCTGAATCTGAATATTTTCCATCGGCATCATTCCCGGCGTCGGTTTCCAGGTGGTATGGGGAAAATCCGCCACTTCCGGTGCGGCATTGGTCAGCGTAGCGACCAGAGCGGACTTGCCGACGTTGGTTGAACCGACGATGATCACCTGCCCGGCGCCTTCCTTATTAATGTGATAGGCGGATTCATGCTTGGAAAGGCTTTTTTTGGCTTGCGCGGCTGATTTCAATTTTGAAACCCGCTTGCGCAAATCGGCTCTCAGTTTGTCGGTTCCTTTGTGTTTGGGGATGATGGTGAGCATTTCTTCAATACAGGAGAGCTTTTCCGCGGAGGAACTGGCTGTACGGTAACGCTTTTCGGCGTCAAAATATTCGGGAGGCAGGTTTGTTGGCATAATGATATACTCGTCACTGGCATTTCATTATTGGCAACATATTCGGCTAACGTTAAGGAAAATCGGAAGGAAAGTCAACCGTTGCATGTGGATGGGGATACGGCTGCCCGTGTTTATCTCACAAGGTTGATTTCAGAGCCGCTAAATCGTATATATAGCCTCCTCTCATTTCCGATAAAACTGTTACAATAGTCGCGTGGTATATTTTATTATAGTTGAGTACTTTAACCAACGCCTGGTTAAAAGGTTCAACGTTCAAAGGTTCAAAGGTTTATGCTGGACATTGGCCGCTTGCTTCTTGCTGCTGGCCGGTACAGATACAAGGCGCCAGGAAACAGTATTCAGAAGCCAGGAGCCTTCAACCCCTGAACCCAGAACCCTGAACCATTGAACCCTGAACCCGTTTTAACAGATCAGAAAGGGGACGTTTCCAGACGATGAAAGCAGAATGGATAAACGCATTTGGTAAAATGACATATGGTATATATGTTTTGACATCGGGTCATCAGCAGGAAATCAATGGTATGATTGCGTCCTGGGTTTCACAGGTATCCTATTCACCTCCTCAGATAATGGTCGCTGTTCATACCCATCGCTATTCGCATCGGCTCATTGAAAAAGCCGGCAGCTTCGCGCTGCACGTCTTGGCCAAATCCCAGAAGGATTTCCTGTCTCGATTTAAGGGTAAGGACCCCAAAGCCAAATTTTCCACTTTAGATTGGACAGCAGGCAAAACCGGTTGTCCTATACTGAGCGACTGCCTGGCGTACCTGGAATGTGAGCTGAAAACCCATTACCGACCCGGCAATCATACGCTTTTTATCGGAGACGTTATCGATGCCGGCGTTTTCGCCGAAGATCCCCCCTTAACCACCGGCGAATATGAGGGCATTTATCTTGGCAAGGACTAGTGTTGTGTCCCGCAAGATTGTCATAAAAATCGTCTGGAATATTTTACTTTATTGTAGTTTTTTAAACAGCACTTGGTTCAAAGGTTCAACGTCCAAAGGTTCAGTTGTTAGATACCTGCAGAAATGAATCAAACGTCGAAGCACTGAAGTCAACCCGTAACGCGGAACCCCTAAACCCTGAACCCAGAACCCAGGGACTGACACCCGACACCCGAAACCTGTATTGTTGAAAAGGAAGGAGGCTTAATTCATGGCTGAATGGAAAAATTATCTGGAAGCAAACCAGGATCGTTATCTGAAAGAGCTGCTTGAATTTTTGAGCATTCCCAGCGTTTCCAGCCTTAAAGAGCACAAAGCAGATGTTGCCAACGCTGCTGAATGGGTTGCCGGCCGACTGCAGGCGGCCGGCATCGAAAATGTTCAGGTCCTGCCGACCGGAGGGCATCCGGTTGTTTATGGGGACTGGTTGCATGCGCCCGACAAACCGACCGTTTTGATTTATGGGCATTTTGATACCCAGCCGGTTGATCCGCTTGAGCTCTGGACCCAGCCGCCATTTGAACCGACGGTAAAAGGCGATCGCGTCTATGCCCGGGGGGCCTCCGACGATAAAGGCAACATGCTGGCGCCGATTTTAACCGTTGAAGCGCTGCTGAGCAGCGAAAGCCGGTTGCCGGTCAATGTAAAATGCTTTTTTGAAGGCCAGGAAGAGATTGGCAGCCCGCAACTGCCCGAATTTATTTCTGCCAACCGGCAGCTGTTTGCCTGTGATTTAATTTTCAGTGCAGACGGTGGTCAATGGGATGAAGACCAGCCGGCGCTGATGATCGGGCTCAGAGGCCTGTGCAACCTCCAGATTGATGTCCGGGCTGCCAAAAGTGATACCCATTCCGGAACCTTCGGCGGGACCATCATGAATCCGATCCATGCCCTCGTGCGTCTCCTTGATACGATGCGCACGCCGCAGGGTGCGATCACAGTGGAGGGGTTCTACGAAGCCGTGCGGCCGCTTAGCGAAGCCGAACAGGATCAGATTGCCGAAATCCCCTTTGACGAAGCCG
>JASFIX010000071.1:0-11137 GCA_050122435.1 Desulfobacterales bacterium | reverse complement strand
TAAATCAAACGTCTGTCTTCCAGGTCCGCATCCCGCATCGAGAATCTTCGGCAAGGACGGAAGGTTTTTTAGTAGGGAAAAAGCGCGGCGGGTTGATGCAAAATCCCCAGGTCCTTCTTGAGGATTATCATGATGAATCTCGAAAAATATACGCATGCCTTCGTCTTGCTTCATAGTTCACGATGTCTTTTTATCGGATTTATACAAATCCAGCGCCTCTATAACCATCCGGGCGGTTGCGGAATTTTTTAATTTTTTAACCTGGTATGCGGTCATAACCGTCTGGCTGTCCAGCCAGCGCGAAAAATCTCCAGTGCCGATAATGTGATCCCAATCTGGATGTTTGGCCGATACTTCGGCAAATACGAGCACGGTGTTCGTAAAATCTGATGCGAACAAATGGCCGCCTCCAATGACATGGCCACGAGCCTTTGCAAATTTCCTTAGCGCAGCGGTTGTTTGCGGACCAATGACGCCGTCTATCGGCCCTGTATTATATCCAACTGTAATCAAACCATTTTGGATCCTTTTGACCCGAACTGGATTCCGATTGAATCTGCTAAGCGTTTCTTGGGTTAATAGGTTGTCATAGTCGAGCTTTATTTCCGCTGGGGGATTTTGTACCGCTGGTTTTGAGGACTGTGATCGATTTTCAGCGCCGGATTTGGTTGCAGAATTCGATTCAGATTTTTTGGAGAGGCTGTCAGCTAAAACCGACGGTGGAGCGGTATCGCTGTCGTGTGTCAGTTTATCTTTTTGGGTGGCAATGGTTTGAGGCGTCTTTATTTGCGGCTTTTGGCGATCTGAAATCAGATAGAGCATCAGAGCGCCTAGAACAAGAGCGACGGCAATCAAACCCGGCAGCAGTTTTTTTCTCTGAGGGGGGGTGCTGATTTGCGGGGGTTGGGGTTCTTCAGCGGGCACAGTTTCCGGTTCGGGTTCCGCCGACGGCTCTTTGGGCGAATCAAAAACCATTTGATCCTCCCCGGACGCTTTAACCAGCAGATAGGATCTGATGCGTTCATAGGCGTCGTTAACCTCTTCTAATTTGATCTCGGCTTTGCGCTTGAAGCGCGGCAGATTCTGAAAGTTTTCCGGTCGCCAGGCTTCGGCCAGTTCTTTATAGGCCTTTTCCACCTCTTCGATCGAGGCCGTCACATCAAGCTCTAAAATCTCATAATATTTTTTCATTATTATCGGATATCCGCTCCGGGTTCATATTATTGGCGATCTGACAGATGGTTATATACTTCCTGGATGATCTGAGCCGAAGCCTCTGACATTGCCGCGCTCATCGCTTCCGCTAAAGCTCGTGGGTTTTTTTCCCGGCAGGGTTTGCTGATATGATAAGATTTTTGAAAAATGATTTTTTTACTGACATCGTTTTCTTGTTCGTCTACTAAAAAAACGTTTAGCGACAAGTCAGCCTGCCAGCCGTCTGACAAATCGGATTCTAAAAACTCATCTACGCTGCCCCCCAACGTAAAGGTATGGGTAAATCGGTTGTTGCGGGTAACAACGGCCTTAAAAAGACCGGATTGCTGCATGTCGCGGGCCAAAAAATAGGTGGCGAACTCTGCGGGATTCGCCTGCCACTTATGATAGTCATACGCCGCCCGTTTATATGCAGTATCGCGGTAGATGATTTTACGCGTATTATAGATGGGGGAAATACTGAACAGCGCCACTTTGATGACCTGCGCAACGGGAGGATGATTGCCCATTCGGGGCGGGTCATATTCGAGGCTATAATACTCGATTTTGTTGCGGGGCTGCTTAAGATCGAGGCAGGCGGATAAGGGCAGGGTGAGACCCATCAGTAAAATCAGAATTATTTTTGTACGTGACATTGATCCTCTCCCGTTATGGGGTACCAGTGGCTGCATCGACTTTGCGGGGTTTTGGCGGCTCACCAAATAGCAATTGTGACGGCTGGTCGGCCAGCAGTTCCATCAGCTGCGTTAAGTTTTGACTGGCCAATTCCAGATTCTGCGCCGCAACCAGCAAATGCTGCATCAGTTCAGATATGGACGCATCGGTTCCGCTGACCAGCGATGTGCCCTTATTCAAGAGGATATTGGCATTTTCCATGGCCTGGCTAAAATTATCCAGGGCGGTTTTAATTGTTTCCTCTTTACCGATGAAGATGCCCTGCACTCGAGATAAGGTCCGATCGACTTCGTTCAGCAGGCGATTCAGTGATTGACCCGCAGCATCGGCTGAGGCTAAAACTTTATCCCACCGTTGGTCTTCCAGGATTAGTTCCATTTTCTCAAATGAGGAATTAATCGTTTGAGAAATGCGTTCCACATCGGCATCATTAACGCTTTGATTGATATTATCCAGGGTTGCTTTAATTTTACCTGCAATTCCCTCAAGGTCCAGTGCTTTTATCTGGTTGAGGATCGCATCGAAGCCACCGATCAATCCTCTGATCTCGGATGGTTTTGAGGCAATGATCGGATACTCTGAAGGAAAGCTAAGTGAGGGCGACAGATCCGGTTCCCCTGCTCTTTTTTGATCCAGTTCCACGAACATGCTTCCGGTAATCCCGACCGATTTCAGCTGGGCCACGATATTCTGGTCGAGCTTCTGGCCGGATTCTATTTTTAAAATGACTTTGATGAGTTTTGAATCCGGTGCCACGTCGATGCTCTCGACCCGACCGGTAAAAACCCCCCGGTATTTTACCGGCGAATCGACTTCCAGACCCTGAACGGACTCATCGAAATAGGTGACGTAAAACCGGCCTTTTTGCAAAAAGCGCGACATGCCCAGCCAGATGGTGACCAGTATCGCCAGGGTGATTCCCATGGCAACAAACAATCCAACGGCAAATTTGGTTTTCTGGGTGGCCATTAAACCCCATCCTTTCCAGTCGCAAGCGTATTACCTGTATCTCGCATCAAAATTAATGAGAAGTTGTTAATATTCTTAATGACAACAATTTTACACCAATCAGCAAAGTACATCAAAATGCCGTTCAGGTATTATCTGCGGGTAGACGATTAAAGAATTGTTTCACAAATGGATTGCGGCTTTGATCCCTTAAATATTTTGGCTCACCATCAGCGATTATACCCCGGGTGCTTTTGTGCAGCATGATCACTCGGCTGGCCACGGCAAAGATGCTCTCAAGCTCGTGGGTAATGATGACCATGGTGGTCCCCAAACTTTGATTGAGATGAATAATCAGTTTGTCCAGTTCGGCTGATGTGACCGGATCCAACCCGGCAGAAGGTTCATCAAAAAACAAGATCTTGGGATTGAGCGCCATGGCCCGTGCCAGCCCGGCTCTTTTTTTCATCCCGCCGCTGATTTCAGATGGCAAATGATTTTGATAGCCATCCAGATTTACCAGATTGAGCTTCATCTTAACCAGATGATCCACGGATTCTCTGGGCAAATCCGTGTATTCCAAAATCGGCAAGGCCACATTTTCAGCGATGGTCATGGAACCGAACAGGGCTGCACTCTGATAAAGGACACCGACCTTTCTGAGTATCTGCTGCAACACGTTTTCATCACAGTTGGAAATGTCGTCCCCATCGATAATGATTTCGCCTGAAGAGGGCCGATGAAGCCCTAAAAGATTTTTAAGCAAAGTGCTTTTACCGCTGCCGCTGCCCCCTAAAACTGCAAATATTTCACCTTCATAAACGTCAAATGAAATCCGATCAAGGATTATATCGTCACCGTATCTGGCGACCAGATTCTTAACCTGAATTACGCTTTTTCTATCCATCAGTCCTGTCTCATCCCCAGTATCGCAGTATGACCGCAAAAACGGCATCGGCCAGTATGATTAAAAAGATGCTGCTGACAACAGCCGACGTGGTCGCCTGGCCCACTTCGGCAGCGCCGCCCCTGACCTGAAACCCTCTTAGGCAGCCGATTCCGGCAATTAGCAGGGCGAACACAGCCGCTTTTAAAAATCCCCAAAAGACGTCAAAAAGGGTCAAGGTTTTCAGGGTTTGAGTCATATAGGCATTGACCGTCAGATCGAGCATAAATACCCCGACCACCAGACCGCCCATTATGGCGAACAGATCCGAAAACAGGGTCAGTATGGGAACTGTAATCACGGATGCAAGAATCTTGGGAACGATCAGAAAACGGGTCGGGTCAAAGCCCATGGTAAACAGGGCATCGACTTCATCGGAAATTTTCATGGTTCCGATTTCGGCCGCAAACGCTGAACCCGAACGGCCGGCGACAATGATGGCTGTCATAATCGGCCCCAGTTCGCGGACCATGGCCAGACTGACAAGGGATGCCACATAGATGTTGGCCCCGAATTGCTGCAGCTGAACCGAAGACATAAAGGCCATGATCAAGCCCAGTAAAAAGCTGATCAGACCCACAATGGGTAGCGCATCCACCCCGACTTTTTTCATAGAGGATAAAATATCATCTAATCGCAGCGAACCGGGATGCAAGCAAGCGTGGATCAGAGACAAGCAGACAGATCCGATAAATGAGAAAATAAAATTTAGATCTGCTACCTGACCAAAGACAGCGTCACCCAGGCGAACCAACATGTTCGAGGAGGGTTTGCGTGGAAGTTCAGCGGGTTCCCCTAAGGCGTCATATTTAAGGATTTTGAGGATCTCTTTGACGTTCTGGTCAGCATTTTTGAGGTAAAGGCGGCTTTTCTGCCGGGCCGTCAAATTCTTTAATTCGACCAGAACCAGCGCGCCAAAATCATCCAGATAGGTTACCTTTTCAAGATCAACCGTCAAGGCGTCAGGCAGAGGGGGCTTTAAAATAGATTTGATGCCGGCGATGGTTTCGGCAGCCGTGGCTGCATCCATGCGGCCCTGGATGTGAAGCGTCTTGGCCCCATCATCACCGTTTGAGATCTCGTAGCGGCAGGATTGTAAGTCTTGTGAGTTACCCATCGCTCAAGGCTTGTCAAATTGGAGGTTTGTTAAATTTTTGACGTCAACACCATAGATATCTGTCAACAAATTCATATCCATTTGAAAAATCAGCCAGCCCATAAATTCGTTGGCTTTGTAGAGCTCAAAGGCAATCTCGGTGCCTTTTTTGCCCATGGGATGGCCTTCTTCGGTACGGTAAACAGTGAGAACTTTGTGCAGAGAGTCCTCACTTCCCTGGAATTCTATAGCCGCATAACTGCTTCCGATCATGGCGTCGGCTGAGATATCTGCCTTTGTTGAGTAAGCACTCACCACCTTGCGGTTACTATTGAGTAAGACCAATCCGGTATAGGGGATTGCAGTCGTATGCGGAATATTGAACAATCTTTGCATAGTCTGGCGGATTGCGTTTTGGTTTTCTTTGCCCAGATGCTCAGATAACCACGAGTTGAGCAGGAAATAGTCTTTGGCCAAAATGTTGCCTATTTCCTTTTGTCTTATATCTGCGGCCTGGTGGCCTTTTGAATAATACGGGTAGCCCAGAAAAATCATTGCTGCCAGAAAGCTGATTAAGACAAATGCCGAAATGAGCCATATAAAGGTACGCTTATACTTTTTCTCCAATTTTTTGGTGGCGGTAACATCGCGACCCAATGAGAGGACCCCCTGGAAGTTATGGTGGCCGTCGTAGAGGACAGTGAAGCTTGTCGAGATACAGCGTATGCCTTTCTGGGGATGTCTGATATCGAAAACTTTTTCTTTAGCTGAATATCGGGTTTGAACCGCTTCTATAAATTTTTGGTATTCCTCCGGTTTTACATAGATTTCATCTATCTCGGCGTTGCGCATCTGAGGCCAGTCTCGACCATATACTCTTTCAGCAGCAGCATTCCAAACCAGGATGCGGCCTGCCTTATCCGTCACAATAACGGCGTCCGGCAACTGATCGCTTACTTCTTTTAAGCCGTAAAGCATTTGGGTTGTCTCATTCAGCCGAAATGATAGATGCCGAATGATATCCGGTGCCGCAGTTGGACATTGATCTAAAAAGAGCATAATCTCTTCTTTGGGAATGCAAATAACTTCCACTTTTGTCTTTGCTTTAACGGAGGCTGTTCGCCGGTCCCCTAAAAAAAAGGAAACCTCTCCGAAAACGGTTCCCTCCTGGGTGATGTCCCGTATTTTCATGTCCCCCTTGAAAATTTCAACATGTCCGGCTACGAGGACGTACAAATCTTGAGAATCATCACCTTCTAAAAAGATTGTCTGTCCTGAAGAAAAAGTGATGAGGTATTTGGCTAAATCGGGGTTACTGATAATTTCATCTATTCTGAGGCATTCCATATTCTAGCAATTTAGTCTAAAGCAATTGAGCCGTCAATTTAAAAACTTTAGCGAACCAAGAGATCTGGGCATTCGCATTTTGAAGAGGCGTGCATAAAACCAAAACTGCCCAGAATCAAAATAAACAATTCTGAACTAAGACGGATCGATGCCGGCAAAATTCTCGTGGGGATCGAGTTCGTCAAAAGCGATCGTTCCTTGCCGCCGGGCGGCGTTGTATAGTTTGTTGATGTAAGCATTCCATTTTACGCTTAAGCGCGGATCTTCCATTAAGGTTAGATCAATCGCATGATTGATCTCGTGTTTGAGAACCGCTTCCCAGCCGGGCTCTTTTAGAAGCCGGGCGGAGATGAAAATGGTCCGATTTTGATGATTGTATGCCGCCGGCAGCCGATTCCAGGTTTGGCGCTCATCAAACTGATCTTCCACCTCGAACCATTGCCTCTTGCTGTCTTTGTTGACGTCGATCCATTTACCCGGCGAGACGCTGCCGTCTCCGTCAATATCCACTCCGAAACCGAGTTCGGTCGGCAATGTTTCCGCGGCGCCCACAAAAATGCCGATACCGTTGTCTTTTAAAAATGTAACCATCTTTTCCGGGAATGCGGCTATTTTTTGCGATACGAGTGTCTGATCTTCCGATGCAGCGGTTCCCCCGACGATCGATCCGGAGAACGGAGTCCCGGTCTGTGATCCAGCAGCAGGATTTAAGGATTTTAAGTCTAAGCCCGCGATAAATTTTTTGAAATAACCTTCGGTAGCCACGGCAGTTTCAAACATGGATAAGGGGTGATACTTAACCAGGTCGGGGAACTCCCCAAGGCAGGTATGGGTGGTGGGCGTTAGCTGGGCATGTGAAAAAATATCCTGCAGACTGTGGAGTCCAATGCCGAATTCCTGCTCGGCTGCATCGTAAAAGCCATCATCAGCCAATCGAAGAGCGCGGTCAAGATGGATTCTGGCAGCGGTGATGCGGGTGTCTTCCACGCCGGTTGGGCTGCGGTTATAATGGCGCTGGATATCGCCGATTTCACCCACCGTGCCGGTTATTCTGGGTTTCGTTCGATCCCGGGGATCGTGATAGTGGGTTTGGCTGATATCGACATCATAACACATCGTGGCCATTCGGCGGGCCTGCTCTTTGCTAAAGCCGAATTTTACGGCAATGTCGTAGGTGCCGAAATCTTCATTGGCGCGGCGGCCCTGATCGATGCTTCCGCTATGCGGGCCTCTGTCCCATGCGAACTGAGGTACTTTCTTGCGCAAGACACCCAGATAACGCGCCTCTTTGGATAGAACGGATTGCTCTCCTTTGACAATTTCTTCAAACTTTCCGTAAGGCGCAGAGCGGTGTTGATCCGTCTGATATTTTTTTTCTGTCATCTTGACTACCAGCGGATCGATGAAGCGGTCGGCAGCAATGACCACAGACGGGCAGATGCGGCTGATTGACAAAAAGATCTTCTGTACCGGGGCACCTATTTTTTTTGAAAATGGGAAGTAGCGCGCGTCCGGGCGGTACGCCTTGATCACATGAAAGATGCGCAGCACATCCCTGTTGGTGCGGCCGGCGGTCAAAGATTGCGGCAGCCCGACCTCGGATAGATAGCCGGCCGGATCGAAGCGCTCAACGTCTCGGCCTTTGCTGTGCCTGAGTATGTCTTTGTGCTTTTCCAAAACCCGGGGAGTCAGCGCGGCTTTCCACTGGCCGGAAGCAAAACGGTCAACCGGTGCCGCCAGGTTCCGCTCGATTTCCTGCAAAAGCGCCCCGTCTTCCCATATCCCGGGTTGGAAGAAATTTATTTGTGAAATCGACATGTGTATAAAATAGGGAGAAAAGGCGTGAGGGTCAAGAAGATAAGAAGAAGGTTCAAGGTTCAGAGTTCGAAGGTTCAAAAATTCAGGTTATCGCGTTTTTGGGTGTCAGCATAAGTTCCGGTCCTTTCATGCTTGACACCCGAGCGCATAACTTTTAATCTGTCCCAACATTAGAAGTGGAAAGGAAACACCATGGCAAAAAAGGAAAAAACACCGCTACCTGCCTGTGCATCGTGTGGTCAAGAAGAAATGAAGAAGGTATGTGTGGATGAAGACGGGCTCAGTTCAAAAGGATGTCCAACGCTGGTTTATAATGATGTTCTTGCCGAAGCTGACAGGGAATATGATCGCTCGGAAATACTCGAGTTTGCCAGACAGTCTTCCCGGCAGGAAGCGGACTGCTATGCAAACCGCCACCAACGACCCTATGTCATGCAGCCGACCAAGACCCGAATCGTTGAAATCTATGAGTTTGCAGAAAAAATGAATTACCGGCGCCTGGGCCTGGCCTTTTGCCTCGGTCTTGCCAAGGAAGCCGCCATCGTAGAAGAGATCTTAAAGGAACGCGGTTTCGAGGTGGTTTCCGTGCTTTGTAAAGCCGGGAGGACATCAAAGGACCGCATCGGAATCGAGGATCAAGACAAAATTTATCAAGGCACCGATGAGACCATGTGCAATCCGATTTTCCAGGCCAAATTACTGAATCATGAGCAAACAGAGCTTAACATTCTTCTGGGCCTGTGTGTGGGTCACGATTCCATTTTTTTCAAATACGCCGAAGCACCGACAACGGTATTGGCGGTAAAGGACCGCGTGACAGGGCACAATCCCCTGGCAGCGATATATCTTTCTGATTCCTATTACCAAAAAATCAGACAGACCTGACTTTATTCCTCATTTTAAATCGCACCTTCATTAATTACCGTTAGAAATGTATCTCCGAACTTTTCGGCTTTTTGTTCGCCGACTCCATTGATCTGCAAGAGTTCTCCACGACTTTTTGGCTTGAGCGCTGCCATTTCTATTAAGGTTTTATCATGAAAAATGACATATGGCGGTACTCCAATTTTTTTTGAAAGATCGAGCCTAAGGCGACGAAGCTTTTCGAAAAGTTGCCGTTCATCGTCGTTCATTAAGTCAGGCTTTTGTTTACTGGATGCCTTGATGGTCTTTTTATTCCTGATCAAATGGGGGTCTTTGCGAAACCGTACCTTCCTTTCACTCCTTAGAACAGACCAGCTTTTTTCTGTGAGGCGATAACCTGAAATTTTTCCGATATTGACGCTTAGCATACCGGCGGCCAGCAGCTGGCGATATACCGAGCGCCATTCTTTTGGGGACAATTCCTTGCCGGCACCGAACGTTTTTAGCTTGTCATGCCGCAAGCGTAAGATTCGCTCGTTTGAGTTTCCGACCAGGATATCGGTCAGATGAGCGGCGCCAAAGCGCTGACCGGTACGATACACACAGGAAAGCGCCTTCTGGGCGGCGATGGTTCCATCCCAGGCTTCCACCGTCTGGGAGCAGTTGTCACAGGTCCGGCACGGCGCCGGGTAGGCCTCGCCGAAATAAGCTAGCAGCGCTTCTCGGCGACAATCCACCGCCTCACAATAGCCTAGCAGCGCCTCAAGCTTTTGCTGTTGGATACGTTTGAAGGTGTCATCTCCCTCTGATTGATCCAAAAGTTTTCGCATGGCCACCACGTCGGCCAGGGAGTAAACCATCCATGCATCCGCCGGTAGTCCATCCCGGCCTCCCCTTCCGGTCTCCTGGTAATAGGCTTCCATGCTGGCGGGCAAATCCAGGTGGGCCACGAAGCGCACGTCGGGCTTGTCAATGCCCATGCCGAATGCGATGGTGGCAACCATTATCAGGGCGTCATCCTGAAGAAACCGCTGCTGCCGCGCCGTCCTGGTGTGAGGGTCCAACCCGGCGTGATAGGAAAGTGCCGGCATACCCCGGTGCTGCAGCCAGGCTGCAATCTGGTCGGCTCGATTCCGCGTTCTAACGTAGACGATCCCCGGTTCGCCAGGATGTTTGTTTAGAATAAAATGGTGCAACTGCTGCTTGTCTTTGCTCTTCAGCTGAACCCGGTAACAGATATTGGCCCGGTCGAAGCTGGAGATGAACTGAGCTGCCTGCTGCAATTTGAGTTTTTCCATTATATCCCTGCGTGTGACTGCATCGGCCGTTGCCGTTAAGGCGACTCGCGGCACCTTCGGAAAATGATCGGTCACCTCGGCTATCCTCAGGTATTCCGGCCTGAAATCATGGCCCCACTGCGATACACAGTGCGCTTCATCGATGGCAAAAACAGCGATAGGAAATTTCCGGATAAACTTTTGAAAACTGTCGGTTTGCAGCCGTTCCGGTGCGACATAAAGGATATCCGCCTTGCCGGACACCACCCGGTTTTCAACCAGCGCGGCCTCCTGCCGGGTCAGGCTGGAATTGAGGAACTCGGCAGAGATCCCGGTCTGGCGCAAAGCGCCAACCTGGTCCTGCATCAGGGCGATCAGGGGAGAGATGACAAGCCCGACTCCATCCCGAATGAGCGAGGAGATCTGGTAACAAATGGATTTGCCGATGCCCGTGGGCATCAGAACAAAGGCATCTTTACCTTCGATTATGGTCTGGATTACTTCGAGCTGGTGTTCGCGGAACGTATCGTACCCAAAATATTTTTTCAGGATTTGCCGGGGTTGCATATGTCACTGTAGAAAAATTGTTTAATTCTTTTTGTCTGGGGTATATTCGGGCGCTTTTACATAACCAATTTTTCGTTTCGGTTTCTTATCTTTTTCCATTAATTGCTTAATCGCATCGAAAACGACTTGAAATCACTTCTATCATACTTTCGTTCCTGGGCAATTATTTTTTGATTTAATTGGTCATTACTGATGGAAATTTTCCTCATCATTATAAAAGCACGCATGATCTGGATATTAACTTGAACAGCCTTCTCACTTTTCAGTACACTTGAGAGCATAGCAACTCCCTGTTCAGTGAAAACAAAGGGCAGATATTTTGAATGTTGTCCTCTTTTTAAGGTCACATTTTGTGACCTTAAAGATTGGTATTCTTTTTTTGAA
>JASFIX010000070.1:0-11179 GCA_050122435.1 Desulfobacterales bacterium | reverse complement strand
ACAACTATCCCTTTAAAGATGTCCTCCCGCACCTGTTTTTTGATGGTTATGAACAGTTTATATAAACTCTTGATCTTTACTTAAATTAACTCATGCAAAGGGCATAAAGAAATGAAGTGCCCAATTTGTCAATTTGAGAATCCAGAAGGTGCCAATTACTGTAATGATTGCAGCTTTAAATTAGCCAATCATTCGGAATCACTCTCCCAAGATTTGTCCTCAAAAGATCTATCATCTGCAGAAATATTGGATAAGATTCAGCGGTATCTTCCAAAGGGTCTGACCGAGAAGATCCTGGCTCAAAGGGACAAGATTGAAGGCGAGCGCAAGCAGGTTACGGTCATGTTTTGTGACATGGTGGGATTTACCGCTTTTGTCGATGAACTGGGCCCGGAAGCAGGCTATGCGGTCATGGATCAGGTTTACGAGATCCTCATTCATAAAGTTCGC
Organism: Desulfobacterales bacterium; assembly: GCA_050122435.1. Classification (GTDB taxonomy): domain Bacteria; phylum Desulfobacterota; class Desulfobacteria; order Desulfobacterales; family JAHEIW01; genus JAHEIW01. The sequence continues at coordinate 10,729 of JASFIX010000070.1, read as the reverse complement.
GAATATGATGGCACCATCAATGAAATGACGGGTGATGGAATCATGGCTCTATTTGGAGCCCCAATTGCACTGGAAGATGCCCCTCAGCGAGCCCTCCGGTCTGCTCTGTCTATCCATCGAGAAATCACAAAGTTCAATGCCCGGAATATGGGTCAAAGCCACCTGCCGCCTATCAAACTGCGAGCCGGCATCCATACCGGTCCGGTAGTCGTGGGTACTCTGGGCAATGATCTTAGAGTAGAGTTCAAGGCAGTGGGGGACACGGTGAATTTGGCCTCGAGGATGGAAGGGTTAGCCGAACCCGGTACGACCTATGTCACCGATGAAATTTGTAAGCTCACCAAGGGACTATTCAAGTTCGAGCCCTTGGGGGCAAAGGAGGTGAAGGGCAAAAAGAGATCTGTTTCCGTTTACAAGCTTCTATCGGCGAAAGAGGATGTTTATCGCCCGCGTCTGGGTTCTGAGCGCATGATCTACTCTGAGATGGTGGGTCGGGACAAAGAGCTCAACAGGCTGGAGCTTCAGATAATGAAGGCCGTCAATGGTGAGGGCTCGGTAGTTAACATTATTGGGGAGGCAGGGATCGGGAAATCCCGGCTTGTGGCTGAATTAAAGAACAGGGATGTAATCAAGCGGGTGACATTTTTTGAGGGTCGGGCGATCTCGATAGGGCGCAATTTAAGTTTTCACCCGGTTATTGATATTTTAAAGCAGTGGGCGCGAATAAGGGAGGATGATGGAGAAGCTGCGTCACTCGGCAAGCTGGAGACTGCGGTCAAGAAGGTTTATCCGGATGAGGTGGGCGAAGTGCTTCCTTTTGTGGCTACGCTCATGGGCTTGAAGCCCTATGGGAGATATGCTGAAAGAATTAAAGGTATCGAAGGCGAGGCGCTGGAAAAACTGATCTTCAAAACGATGCGTGATCTTTTAATGAAGGTAACGGAGCTGGCCCCACTGGTCTTTGTAACTGAAGACCTGCATTGGGCAGACACGAGTTCTATCGAGCTCCTGGAGTCGCTGTTCCGTCTAATAGCGACCCGGCGGATTGTTTTTATCAATGTGTTTCGTCCCGGGTACAGTGAAACAAGTGACCGGATAGTCGAAACTGTGAAAGAAAAACTCAAAGTATATCATGTTGAAATCGTATTGCAGCCACTGGATGAACGCATGAGTGAGACTCTAATAAACAATATGCTGAACATTCGAGGCCTTCCGCATGGCGTCAGGGATCAAATTATAAAGAGAGCCGGTGGCAATCCATTTTTCATCGAAGAAGTGGTTCGATCCTTCATTGATGAGGGAGTGGTTGTTTCGAAAACCGGGAAATTTGAGGTTACCGATAAGATTGACACTGTGATTATCCCGCGAACGATTAACGATGTGTTAATGGCCAGAATTGATCTGCTTGAGGAAAAGACACGTGGTCTGGTCAAAGTTGCCTCCGTCATTGGCCGAAACTTCTTCTACCGGATTCTAACCGATGTGGCTCAGGCTATTGAAGATATTGACCGCAGGTTAGCATATCTGAAAGAAGTGCAGCTAATCAAAGAGCGAAGGCGGATGGAAGAATTAGAGTATCTTTTTAAACACGCTATAGCACAGGAAGCGGCGTATGAATCAATTTTACAGGATAAGCGTAAAAAACTGCACTTAAAGGTTGCCGAGTCAATAGAGAGAGTTTTTCAAGAGAAGTTGCAAGAGTTTTACGGAATGCTCGCCTACCATTATAGCGAGGGTGAAAATCTGGTGAAGGCTGAGGAGTATCTCATAAAAGCCGGTGAGGAGGCGCTCCGGTCGTCCGCCTCATGCGAAGCTCTGAACTTTTATCAACAAGGATTGAAACTATATCTAAGAAAATATGGAGAAGCGGCAGATCCGGAAAAAGTAGCCCTCTTTGAAAAAAACATCGCACTCGCCTTTTTTAACAAGGGGCAATATGAAAATGCCTTAAAGCATTTTAACAGCGTATTGGAACGTTGGGGAGCAGGATCACCGAAAAATAGAATTATAATGTCATCTAAGCTCATTTATCATCTTTTAAATGTGATCGCAAATCTATATCTTCCATTAAGAAAAACAGGAAAAATTCCAACCAGAAGAGATAATGAAATTTTTGATTTAAGTTATAAAAGAGCAATTGCTTTGGTCGATCTGGATCCCAAAAGATGCTTTGTTGAATTTCTCAGCACATTAAAAGGACTTAATAAATTTGATATCGCCAAAGTAGAGAACGGGGTCGGAATGTGGATGAGCGCCAGCGGTCTTTTTTCCTGGACTGGAATTTCCTTCAAATTGAGCAAAAAGATAATAGAGTACGCTAAAGATGCGATCGACAAAAATGATAGTAAACAAATCTTTTATTATGAATTGTTTGAGCTTTTATATAAATCTTCTACCGGCAATTGGGTTAACGTCAAGGATTATGATGAGAATCTGGTAGATTTTAATTTAAGGATTGGAGAATCCTGGCACGTTTCAACCTACCTGGTATTTCACGGTCTTATTAAAATTTATCAAGGTGCATTTAGAGAAGCGGAAGCCATAATAAGTAAGTTATCAGAGATATGGGAATCTTATGGAAATGAAAATGCGAAAAAATATCAATATCCGTTAAAGTTACTATGTTTGATGGTATTCCAAAAATTCCATGATGCTCAAAATGAAGCAGAGAGAGGAATTTCATTTCAAATTCAAACCGGCAGGGAAGAGGGGAATTTATATAATCTCGGATATAAGGCCATAAACCAAATTTATCAAAAGAATATCAGTGGAGCCAAAGAATCATTAATGCAGGCAAAGGCGTTTGTATCTAAACAGGCCTTCGTGCCGCCTATTTATATCAGCAGCTATTTGATGGGTCAGTTTTTATTCGATCTTTACTTACTGGAGCAGGCCATCCTTTCTAATGACAAATTCAAAGCCCTTAAGTACCGCCAAAATGCCGGTAAGAGCGGCAAGCGTGCGTTAAAACTCTCCAAAAAATATGCCTTTGATAGAGCTAATAACTTCCGGTTGATGGGTACTTATTACTGGCTAATCGGCAGGCAGAAAAAGGCCGTTAGATTTTGGAATAAAAGTATAAAACAGGCCAAATCCCTTGATGCCCGGGTCGATCTTGCAAAGACCCATTTGGAGATTGGCAAACGATTGCTTGAAAAAACAAGCCGATTGGGTCGAATGAATGACATTACGGCAGAGGAGCACCTGGAAAAGGCAAGGAGCCTGTTTACAGAGTTCGGTTTACAGGAGGAATTAGGAGAATTGGATAAAATAATAGTCTAATAGTGATTATCATTGGAATTTTTTCCTGTCACCGTAATAGCACCGTTAATTCTTGATGAGAAGGCACTAAGGATGAAAATTGAGTTAATCTCACCGTTAATGAGAAGCCCGCGAAACATCGGTGAGGCATTTCACCTTCCGCAAATGTCTTTGGCGTTACTTGCAAGCCTGACTCCACCTGAAATTGATGTTTCTATTACGGATGAGCTCGTCCAGCCAATAGATTTTAATAAAGAAGCTGATTTGATCGGAATTACCGTAAATACTAAGACAGCTCTAAGGGCATACGAAATTGCAGACAGGTATCGGAGTCGAGGTGTTCCTGTAGTTTTAGGCGGAATTCATCCCAAAGTAGCCCGGCATGAAGCCATGCAACACGCGAATGCGATCGTACTTGGTGAAGCTGAGGGGAAATGGATGCAATTATTGGAGGATTTTAGAAACGATCGTTTAAAAACAGTCTATGGCTCCGATAAGTTTCCTAGTTTGAAACTTTCTCCTTTCCCCAAAAGAGAACTCTTCCAAAGTGATAAATATGATACTCTAAACCTGGTTCAAACTTCACGGGGATGCCCTTATACATGTCATTTCTGCTCGGTATCCAGCCATTATGGCAAGGGGATCAGAATGCGCCCGGTTGACAGTGTAATCGCAGAAATCAAAACGCTAAAAGGAAACGAAATATTTTTTGTGGATGATAATATTGTTGGAAAATCACAAAACGCAAGACAGTTATTTACTAGATTAATCCCTTTGAAAAAGAAATGGATTGGACAGGCATCAATTACAGTGGCCAATAAAAAGAAGCTGCTGAAGCTTCTTCACAAAAGTGGCTGTGAGGGATTGTTCGTGGGATTTGAAACAAATTCCATTGATTCGCTAGAGGAAATCGGTAAGCTTCAGAACATTAAAACCAACTATATTGAATCAATAAAAATGCTGCATGATAATGGGATCTCAGTATTGGGTTCATTTATTGTTGGCTTTGACAGCGATGATAAATCCTGTTTTGAAAATCTGGCAGAGTTCGTGGTGAGAAGTAAAATCGATGTTGTGGATATTTCAATTTTGACACCTTACCCGGGAACAGTGCTTTATGAAAAAATGAAAGCTCAAAGAAGGCTTTTGGAAGATAAATGGTGGCTTAAGTACCATGCCGACGAAGTCGTATTCAAACCCAAATTAATGACCAGAGAAGAACTCTATCAGGGGCGGATTTCAACTTTACGGGAGATTTATAAGATTGGCCCTACATTAAAAAGATGGATAAGAAGTTTAAGCCGACCTTCCCTTTTTGGGATGATGATTAATTGGAAGGGAAATATGGGCTATCGCATACATGCCTATGCTGATGCTAAGAATGAAATTGATCTTTCCGAAAATGCACTTGATCTGGAAGATGCAGAAATAAGCGTTAATTAGTGCCCATCCAAAGATACAAACGTCTGAATTTAATTGTGAATCACTAATCTGGTATTGATCTCATCTACACCGTTAACGACCGATGGGAGAAAACCCATGAAAATCGCAATTGTCTCAGACTTACACCTAGGTGATCCCGCGTCTCAGATTTGTACCCTGGATCCGCAAAAAGGACAGGCGGTCATTGGTCCGAAATATGAAGCATTTGCGGAAGCAGCAGGTGAGGGCAACGATTTTCTCATCCTGTTGGGCGATATCCTGGACTTTTCCATTCAAAAATATAGAGATACCTATGAAGTCGCCCGGGTCTTTTTTGGACAAGTCAAAGAAGATAATATTGCTGAAACGCTGGTTTATGTTCCCGGAAACCATGATGTCGACGTGTGGCATTCGGTCGAGTACCAGGTCAATATCATAAATAAAATTCGAGAAGGCAAAGAGACAGAATATTTTCGACATGCGGTCCCTTGCATTATTGACGACCGGCCAGACAGTCGGTATCGCGGCCTCACGTTAGCGGGTGTTTCTCCGCAATTGATAGAGGAAAAACGTGTATACGGCGGGTTGTTCCTGGATTACCTTGTGCAGTCCTCCCCTGAAGAGCCTGAACTGACATTCTATTTTGCATATCCAAATGTTTGGCTAATCACTGCTCAGGGCGAATCGGTGTTAATTACCCATGGGCACTATTTTGAAACTTATTATACTCTGGCCGGAGAATTGGCATCGAAATTGACACAAAATGATAAACCCTCCCTGCCAGAGAATTTCACAGTCCATCAAATGGTGGGAGTCAATTTTCCGTTTACTCAATTGGCCTGTTCCGGAATTGGCCAGGCCGGTCCGCTGACAGAATTCATTGCGGCAGTCCAGCGAGAGGTCAAAGATGGCATTCTAACCAAAATCAACAACTACTTATCACGACTTCCGAAAGCATTGACCCGGATTTTTGATATCTCCTGTTTGAAAAGGGTGTTACTCAAAATTGGCATAAAATTCGCCAAATGGCCACTGTTGAATGAACTCCGGAAATATAAGAGTGTCCGTTTTAAAGAAGACTTTATGAAGGACAAAAAAGATCAGGAACGGTTCAGAAGGTTTTACAGATCGTGCCTGCAAGAGCTTGATGGGCTGAAAGAAACAGATGATGTATGTATCCCGCGACCAAAAATAGTGATCTATGGACATACCCATACACCAATATCGTGGGGGAGCAACGAATCAAATTCTGTCGAGGTAGATGGAATTAAGGTGAAGCTTTACAATACAGGCGGATGGCTAACCAAGAAAGTGGATAATATTAGGAAGTTTGTTGGAGCAGAAGTATTTAAGTATGAGACCGGTGATAGTCTAAGCTCTGTCCGCATAGGACCGCAAAGCGGTTCCCAGAACAGTTTAGAAAGGAGTGGCCACATGCAGCATGTTCCTGAAGAAAAACACCTGGCGTGGCTCTTGAGAATTTTCACAGTTCTTTTTGCAATTGGCGGTTTTCTTTTTTTATTTTTTCCTCAAATCCCACATTTTTTTAAGCTTAATCCCGACGTATTAGGGGTGACTGGAACCCTAAAAGAGATCGCGAATGCAGCACTGAAAATCGTTTCAAGCGGAGACCACTGGAATGTTGAAGTCACGATTACGGAGCGCTTCTGGGTGTTTTCTTTTTTTTCCATGATGATGACCATTAGCGCCTGTAGCTATATCGCCTCCCTCAATGTCAGGAAGTATCGAAAATTGGTCCTCCCCGTGCTCGTTGAAAAGTCTTTTGGCTCCACTGCCGCACTGATTTATTTTCTTTTTCTGTGTCAGGCAACCGAGAGCGTCTATTGGTCAGGATGGCGCAATGAATACTTTCCATGGTTTCTGGTTTTTCTGAGCGATTTTCCGTTATTTGTTTTACTCCTCATCTTTTATATGCGGGCCCACACCGGTGCCATCCCACAAGACTATGTTAGCGGTGAAGTAGACCCGGAAAGATACAAACCCATGCTGATGGATAAGCCTGTATTAGATGGGGCCAAAGAGACCATTGTAAGTGTGGTCAGGGGCGATCATAAAATAGACACACTGGATCAGGTATTAAATGAGTCCAAATTTTTCGATATACTTGAGAAGTATAGACTTAATTCTAGCAAGGAAAAAGCAAATTTTAAGATTGTCATCAAACCCAACTTCATGATGACCTATCATAAAAAAGACCGCACCACCTATACCGACCCTGAATTAGTCGAGCATCTTATAGATCAGTTATATGCAAGAGGATACACGAACCTAACGCTAGTCGAATCCCAGAACACTTACGGTACCTACTTCAAAAATAGAGATGTTATTTCAGTGGCCAAATATGTGGATTACAGTGTCGATGATCAGGGAGTGGCCTCTAACGGAAAATATCGAATCGTTGATCTTACAGAAAAGGCAGAACCTTATGACTATCAAGGCTCCTTTGGCAAACATATGGCAGCCCCCACCTGGAAAGATGCAGATTTTAGGATATCCTTTGCCAAGAACAAAACCCATTCTTTCTGCTATTTTACCCTGACTATCAAGAATATCTACGGGACGCTGCCGGCACAAAACAAGTACCGGGAATACCATAAAAAAAGGGAATTCGACTGGCCGACTATAGAATCATTGAAGCATTTCCCGGTTCACTTCGGAATCATTGACGCCTGGATCAGCGGTGATGGCCAAATGGGGGTTATTGCCGATGTGACACCTGAACATACCAATACCATTATCGGTGGTGAAAAACTGGTGGCCGTTGATCATATTGGCGCAAAGCTCATGAAACTCAACCCTTGTGTGAGCCGTTTCCATCAAATGGCAGTTGAAGCGTTTGGCAATCCTAAAAATAAGATCAAAGTTATAATCAGCAACATTGATCACTATAAAAATTGGCAGAATGTGAGCAGCTTACTGCCGGAATTATTAGATGTGGCGGAGGAAGCACCCTGGGCATTCAGTCACTTCTTCATGAGTGTCTTTATTTATGCCGATCTCGAGGCTTTCCCTTGTAATGTAAAGAGTAAAATCCTCAGGTGGATACGGAAAAGCCCAATCGTTGAGTGGCTGATTGATAAATTTTTCGCTACTCATAGAAACCGATACAAAAAAGAGCATAGGAAAAAATTCCCGCGTTATTATCCAGGAGGAGAGGCGTATGGAAAAATTAAAGATTGCTAAATGGAAAATCTTAACCCTGCTCCTGGTTGCTGGATTAGGTCTCATGGCAGCATACTTTGAGCCTGCAATATCTGAAGACAAAAGCTGTTTAGAGATAATCTTAGGTTCACCCAAATTCATTGTATTTTTCGCTATTGTACTGATTATCTGTTTTGTGACCGCCTTGAATAAAAGGGCGAACACGAAGTTCTTTATTTGGCTTCTTGTCCTTGGCTTTTTCATTGGCCTGATAACCCAAATAGTGGGAACAACCAGTCGTCTATGGACGTATCAAGATAGTTTTGTTTTTATTGGCTTCTCATGGGCACTTGCAGCAGTCACCATGCTGGGGCTTTCAATTTTGATAGAGAAGCTCCTTCCCGAAATAAACGGCAAACGATATAATGTTCTTGGATTAATCGTTTTGGTTTTCGCAATACTCATTTTTCTAGACGAATTTAGAACCAAGGTACTCCTCAGTTTTTGGATTTACTACATCGCCCTTTTCTTCTTTGCAGTGGTAACCACCTATCACATGCGGTGTTCTACGCTTTTAAGCCTCTTCGTGGCTGCTTGGATTATGGGCCTTGTTAGTGAATACATGGGATCGAGTATTGGGTTGTGGAAATTTTGCCCCGACCTGGCTCAATCTGGAGGGGCGGAGCCCTTTCCATGCTGGTCTCCTCCACCTTATTTGATATTAGGCTGCTGGCCGCTAGAATTTATAGCGCAAGTTGGTTTGAGTTCCTTCATCTCAGGGCAAAATATCCTTTTGGATCAACAGAAATAAGTTTTTCTTGACTTTGAATACCGAATTTTTTATTTTTATCCATCAAATGATGGAAATATATGTTGGAATAAATTGCTGGATAAGCCGGAGCATATTTGATGCCGTCTGCCCTTGAAAAAGCCCGTCAGGACCCGAATTCGATGAAAGCCAGAATTCTGGCTGCCGCGCGCCGGATATTCGGAGAATACGGATACAGCGATACCACCACGCGCCAGATCGCCAAAGAGGTGGGCATCGATATTTCCACTCTTTATTACCACTGGGGCGAAAAGCAGGATCTGTATGAAGCCGTTCTGCAAGACGTTAGCGAAGAGATCCAGTCACGGCTGAATCAGGTTGAGAAAACCGTCAGCGGCAAATCCCTTAAAGAGCGGCTCGAGGTTTCTATCGATATGATGTGTGATTATCTGTTCTCCCATCCGGAAGTTTCCAACCTAATTCTGTTCGGCTACTTCAGCAACACGCGCCACGGGGTGACCATGGACATTCAGATTCAGCGATACATTTCCAACATTGCGGTTGCCATGGAACTGGCTGCCGATAAGAAGACGGTGACCGTCGAGAACAAAGCCCGCATTCTGGCGGTCTGGAATACGGTTTTAAACTTTATCTCCGGCGAGGACTTTTTCCGTCCCATGCTAAAAACCCACCACGATAATTATATAAAGGTGGTTAAGGAAACCTTGAAATTCATACTGGTGCCGGCGTTTACGCTGGACAAAAATAAAAAAATTTAGATCACTGAAAAACTAAGCCTTTGCCAGGTTCCATCCGGTGATGAGGAGATTGCCATCATGTACGCATTGAGGTACGATCCGCAAATATGTGCGCAGTGCGAAACCTGTGACTGTTTGATGCGCTGCCAGTACATGGATTTTGAACTGGCGGAGGCCATAGCCGAGAAAGAAAAAATTTTAGCAGGTCAGGCCTCAAGAGTGCTCAGGGACTGCGTGACCTGCTATGCCTGCGAAGAGTACTGCCCGGGGGGCAACCATCCCCTTTACCAGATCGTGGATCGCCAGGAAGAACAGGGGGTTTTGCCCGCTCCCATACCGATTACCAAACAGCAGTTGCGCATGATGCAGGCGCGGGGAACCATCACGCCGGCCGCTGTTAGCGAACCGGTCATCAACATGTGTTTTTTCCCGATGCTGACCGGTTGCGTGCGCACTCCGCTGTATGAAAACGCTTCACAGATCGTCGGCAGTGATATTTTTTGCAATATTATGTGGCTGCATTTTGGTAAGAATTCGGTGATCCGGGAGCGGTTGCCGCGCATGATCGATAACATCTGGAATTTTTACCTCAAAGACAGCGGCGTCAACGAGCTGGTGTGCTTTCATGACGAATGTTATGGAACTTATACCCGGCTGGCACCGGCCTTCGGCATACAAGTTCCCTTTAAGCCCGTCCATCTTTTCGAATATATCTCCGCCCGGCTCGACCGCCTTAAAGATCAGATTAAGCCCATCGGTGCCAAGGTGGCTTATCAGCGCCCCTGTTCCAATCGCCTCATACCCGAAACGCAGCACTGGGTCGACGACATTTTTCAAAAGATCGGGGTGGATCGGGTTGAGCGCCGCTATGACCACGAAAATGCGCTGTGTTGCGGCCAGGTCTTCAGAGCGCAGCAGCGGGATGAATTGGCCGACGACGTTCAACAACGCAATCTTGACGATATGCAGAAGGCCGATGTGGCCTACTGCGTTTTCAACTGCCCGGTCTGCCTGTTCACGCTAGGCGATGCGGTGGCCGAAAGAGGGATTTTCCCGATTCTCATGAGCGATTTATGTCAGTCGGCCTTGGAATAGAAATCGAGGCGGGAGTCTGGTTATGAAAGAAATTTATCGCAAGCTGGCAACAATCGTCGGGCCGGAATATGTTTCTGATCAACCCGAGGAACGTTACATTTATAGCATGGATCCTGGGACCATGCCGCCGGCGCCACCCGATTTGGTGGTCATGCCCAATTCAACCGAAGAGGTGGGCCGGATTATGCAAGTTGCCAACCGGCATCGGATTCCCGTGGTTCCTTTAGGCGCCGGACTGGTGCTCTCCGGACTGTCCCGTGCA
>JASFIX010000069.1:0-11250 GCA_050122435.1 Desulfobacterales bacterium | reverse complement strand
TTTTTGGTAAACAGTTTGGCGTAACCGGCAATTTCCTCCAGAAGCGCGTTGCCGTTTTGCTGGCTCAGCAGCGCTTTGAGCTGGTCGCCGAATTTCCTGGAGCCCTCCGCATCTTTAAAGTTATCCAGCCAGCCCTGCATGGCATCTTTGATTTCCTGGGCAACATCTGTTTTCAGGGCTTCTTTCATCAAATCCGCCACCTTATAGCGCTGCTGCAGGGCACCTAGAAACATACCGTAAGTAAACTCGGCCGGATCCTCAAACAGCGAGTTGCCCCAGGTGGGGCCAAAACCGTCTTTGTTGACGCAATAAGGAATCGCCGGCGCCGAGCCACCCCAGATCGAACTGCAGCCGGTCGCATTGCCGATAACCATGCGTTCACCGAATAACTGGGTCAACAGTTTGGCATAAGGTGTCTCACCGCAGCCGGCGCATGCCCCTGAGAATTCAAGCAACGGCTGGCAAAACTGGCTGCCTTTAACCGTGGTTCGAGCGACCACATCGTCGCGCACCGGCAGCTCCACACTAAATTCATGAAACGGTACCTGTAGTGCTGTCTGGCTCTCCAGGGGTTTCATGACCAGCGCTTTTTTCTTTGACGGACAGATGTCGGCACAGTTGCCGCAACCCATACAATCAAGGGTATCAACCTGAATGCGGAAATAGTATTCTTTAAGATCCTTGCCGACGGCCTTTTTGGCCTCAAAACCGTCGGGGGCTTTACCCAGCTCTTCCTCGGTCAGCAATACCGGGCGGATGCTGGCATGCGGACAGACCATTGCGCACTGGTTGCACTGGATGCAGTTTTCCATAATCCATTCCGGCACATTGATGGCCACACCGCGTTTTTCGTACTTGGTCGTGTCCACCGGGAATATGCCGTCCGGCTGGAAGGAACTGACTGGAAGTTTATCCCCCTGTTGGGCCAGAATGGGTCTCATTACATTTTTCACAAAATCCGGCTCGTCTTTTTCAGCCGTGGCTGTGTCGGTGGCTTCGGCCCAGGATTCCGGATATTCGATTTCTTCCAGGTTTTCCAGTGTCTGGTCCACTGCAGCAAAGTTCATATCCACAATCTTCTGGCTCTTTTTGGCAAACAAATACTGGATTTGATCCTTCAGGTAAGTAATGGCGTCATCGACCGGAATCACGTTGGCCAGTTTGAAAAAGGCTGTCTGCATGATCATGTTGATACGGCCGCCCAGCCCGACTTCGCTGGCAATTTTTACAGCATTGATATTGTAAAATTTGAGCTTCTTTTGAGCGATGGTGCGCCGCATGCCGGCCGGCAGCTTTTCCTCCATTTGCTCGGATGACCAGCGGGAATTTAGGACAAACGTTCCGCCGTCTTTGATCCCTTCGAGCACATCGTAAATATCCACATAGTTGGCTTTGTGGCAGGCGATATAATCGGCGGTGTCAATCAAATAGGTGGATTGAATCGGATTGTGGCCGAACCGCAGGTGAGAGATGGTCACCCCGCCGGATTTCTTGGAATCATAGGAAAAATACGCCTGGGCGAACATATCGGTATTGTCGCCGATGATTTTTATGGCGCTTTTGTTGGCGCCCACCGTTCCATCAGCGCCGATACCCCAAAATTTGCACTGGACGGTACCTTCCGGAGTGACATCCTGGGACTCACCGACCTCCAGAGAGGTGTTGGTGATATCGTCGGCAATCCCCACCGTGAAATGGTTTTTGGGGCTGTTTGAACGCATATTCTCATAAACCGCCATGACCATGGCCGGATTAAATTCCTTCGAGCCCAGACCATAGCGTCCGCTTAACAGTTGAGGTGTTTGGCCGCGTTCCATATACGCCGTGCAAACGTCCTGGTACAGCGGTTCGCCCAGTGCGCCCGGCTCTTTGGTTCGATCCAGAACGGTGATGGTTTTGGCGCTTTCGGGGATCGCGGCAAAAAGGTGCTCGCTTGAAAAAGGTCTGAAGAGGCGCACTTTGACCAGGCCGACTTTTTCACCCTGAGCGGCCAGATGATTGATGACCTCCTCGATGGTTTCGCATGACGACCCCATGGAGACGATGATGCGGTCAGCCTCCGAATCTCCTACATAGTCGAAAAGGCCGTATTGCCGACCGGTCAAATCACTGACTTTTTTCATATAATCGCTGACGATACCCGGCACCTTGAGATAATAGGAATTGGACGCTTCCCGGCCCTGGAAATAAATATCCGGGTTTTGCGCGGTTCCTCTCAGTTCCGGCCGTTCCGGATTGGCGCCCCGAGCGCGAAATTTGGCCACAGCCTCAAAATTTGTCAATTTGGCCATATCTTCATAATTGATGACGGCAATTTTTTGGATTTCGTGCGAGGTGCGGAAACCATCAAAAAAGTGCACGAACGGAACGCTGCTCTCAATAGCGGAAAGATGGGCGGTTAAACCCAGATCCATGACTTCCTGTACAGATGCCGACGCCAGCGAGGCAAAACCGGTCTGGCGCACCGCCATCACATCCTGATGATCACCAAAAATGGATAACGCATGGGCGGCGATGGCCCGGGCGGATACATGCAGCACTCCCGGTAGAAGCTCACCGGCCATTTTGTACATATTGGGGATCATCAAAAGCAATCCCTGGGAGGCGGTAAATGTTGTGGTCAACGCCCCTGCCGCCAGTGAACCGTGCACCGAGGCAGCAGCCCCGGCCTCGGATTGCAGCTGACGAACAATCATGGGTTGGCCGAAAATGTTTTTGCGCCCGTCGGCTGCCCATTCATCAGCGATTTCACCCATCGGTGAAGACGGCGTTATAGGATAAAGGGTAGCCACATCGCTCATGGCATAGGCCACATGGGCGGCTGCGGTGTTCCCATCCATCGTTTTCATATCATTGGTTGCCATAGTTTGCTCCTTTAATTTGATTCGTGTTGCGTGTTCCGCGTTGCGAGTTTCGGGTCCAGCGTTTTGAATCGATACTACTTTCTTAACTCGTAACGCGGGACCCGAAACTCGCAACACCGTTTAATTCAAAAGTTTCTCAAAAAAATCGTTTCCTTTGTCATCAACGATAATAAAGGCTGGAAAGTCCTTTACAGTAATCATAAAAATCGCTTCCATGCCAAGCGCTTCATATTCGATGGTCTCAACTCTGGTGATGCATTCCTTGCCGAGCCTGGCGGCCGGCCCGCCGATAGAGCCCAGATAGAATCCGCCAAACTTTTTACAGGATTCGGTAACCGCCCGCGATCGGTTTCCTTTTGCCAGCATGATCAGCGAGCCCCCCTGGGCTTGAAAGATCGGCACATAGGGATCCATGCGGCCGGCAGTGGTCGGTCCGAAGGCCCCCGACGCATACCCGGGCGGCGTTTTGGCCGGACCGGCATAATAGATGATGTGATTTTTAAAATAATCCGGAAGCGGTTCACCGCGATCCAGGCGCTCTTTTATTTTGGCATGGGCAATATCTCTGGCGACAACAATTTTTCCGTTCAGCAGCAAGGGTGTCGCGACCGGAAATTCTTTCAACTGGGTCAGGATCTGATCCATGGGCCGATTTAAATCAACACGCACCGCATCCGTATCAGAAACATCGGCCTGCGGTAAATATTGGGCCGGACGGGTCTCCAGCTGTTCTAAAAAAATACCCTTGGAGGTGACTTTGGCCTTGATATTGCGATCGGCACTGCAGCTGACCCCCACCCCGATAAAACAGGATGCGCCGTGACGGGGTAATCGGATCACCCGGACATCCAGACAGAAATATTTCCCGCCGAACTGAGCACCAATACCCAGTTCTTGTGACATTTTAAGCACCTGTTCTTCCAGTTCAAGATCCCGAAACGCATGTCCTGATTCATCGCCTTTTATCGGCAGGCCGTCCAGATACCTGGCGCTGGCCAGTTTAACGGTTTTAAGATTGAATTCGGCTGAAGTCCCGCCGATAACAACTGCCAGATGATACGGCGGGCAGGCAGCGGTCCCGAGCGATTTCATCTTTTCCTTTATAAAATCTAACAATCTCCGCGGTGTCAGTATTGCTTTGGTTTCCAGATACAGAAAAGTCTTATTAGCGGATCCGCCGCCTTTGGCCAAAAACAAAAAATGATATTCATCTCCGGGTACCGCGTACAGTTCGAGCTGGGCCGGCAGGTTGCAGCCGGTGTTTTTTTCTTCGTACATGGTCAGGGCCGCATTTTGAGAATAGCGCAGATTGCCCTGAGTGTATGCGTTAAAGATGCCTTTTGAAAGCGCTTCTTCATCCGAATAACCGGTCCAGACGCCCTGGCCCTTTTTGCCGATGACGATTGCCGTTCCGGTATCCTGGCACATGGGAAACTCGCCTTCGGCGGCAATCACCGCATTTTTTAGAAGCTCCAGTGCAACGGCTTTATCATTGGCAGAACTCTTCGGATCATCGAATATGGCCGCCCATTGCTTCAAATGCGAGGCACGATAAAAATGCGATACATCACTAAAAGCCTGTTCGGCCAAAAGGGTTAAACCTTCCGGGGCCACCCGCAAGAGCCGGGTTCCGTCAACTTCGACAGTCGATATATGATCCGCCGTCAGCAGGCGATATTCGGTCAGATCATCTTTCAGGGGAAACATTTCCTGGTAGGTAAAATCAACCATCAGACAATGCTCCTGTGAAAACACTGGGGTTTTGATTCTAATAATTAAAAGGGTTTAAGTATCAGTCGGCAAGCAAACTGTCAAGGTATTTAGATGCGGTCGCGACTCGCTCGGTCAGAGAAAAGACAATTCAAAGTTTTAAAATTCCCAAATGGAAATCCCGCCGGTAAAAGGCGGGATTCGCAAGTTGCGGACAATGCGAACTTCTATATCCTTGTTCTGGATCGTATTACTTACGCAAAGGCAATATTCTCAAAAAAAATGAATTCTGGCATTCACCACAAAGGGCACGAAGTTTCACGAAGATCGACAAAAAATTTATTAAATCCTTCTCTTTGTGTCCTTCGTGAGCTTCGTGGTATAAATTAAAGGTTTTTTATATTCGCTGTTTTATTCTTCCGGTTCCTCCGGCGGTTTGAGGTGTTCCGGAACTTCGAGCATATTGATTAAAAGCGGTTTTAAGAATGACCAACGGATTCCAATTTCGTAAACTTCCTCTAAATCACGGATGGCATCCCAGCAGTTATGGCAGGGCGCAATCACCAGTTTAGCACCGGTTTCCAGTATCTGATCCCGCTTGACCTTCATGCCGATATTGCGCTGTTCCCGATAACGGCCGATTCCGTTTAAGCCACCGCCGCCGCCGCAGCAAAAGTTATGTTCGCGGTTGGGCTTCATTTCCCGGAAATCCTCCGCCATATAACCCATAATTTCTCTGGCCACCTCACCCAGACCGCCGTTGCGAATGTAATTGCAGGAATCCTGGTAGGTTACGGGCTCTTTGATTTTCTTGGCCGGGTCGATTTTCAGTTTGCCGGTACGCAGGGCCTCGGCCACCCATTCAACATAGTGGAAGCTTTCGATCGGCGTTTTACCGGTTTTAAGGCCGGCCCAGTAAGGGCCTTCAATAACGGTCGCCCGGTAAGCGTGCCCGCATTCGGTGACCACCATGCGCTTCGGTTTTAAGCGGTCCATGGCATCATAAACCGATTCGACCTGTAATTTGGCGGCTTCCCAATCACCGGCGAACATGGCCAGACTGGTTTCCTCCCAGCCCTCGCTGGGAACCGTCCAGTTTTCACCGGCCACATGAAACAAAATGGCGGCTTCGGCAATATCCTCCGGGTAATGTTTGGGCTCCCGGGCATTAACGGTATAAATGATGTCCGCATCCTCTTTGTCCACCGGAATTTCCAGGCCGGGCCAATCCTCCTCGTATTCCTCTGCCATCCACTCACACGTATCGACCCAGTCTTCGGTGGTAATATCCATCTGGGCCCGGAAGATGCGGTGCATACCGGAGCCGATCTTCATTTCCCAGGGCACAAAGCCCTGCCCGTAAAGCAGGCCGCGTAGATAGCTGAACATGACACCGGTATCAATTCCGAAGGGGCAATAAACCCCGCAGCGCGTACAGCAGGTGCATTTGCCATAAGACCAATCCATGCACTTCTGCATGAAGTCATTGTTCACGTCGCCCTTGCGCTTAATTAACTCACCCAGGGTTTTTTGAATTTTATAGGAGGGAACCTGCCTGGGATCCCGATTGTTGGCAAGATAGTAAAAACAACTTTCGGCGCATAAGCCACAGTGAGAACAAATCTCCAGCCACGTTTTGGTGCGTGACTTCAAGGTTTTTTGAATGGTTCCCCACAGGGCCTTACGGTCCACCTCCAGCTCATTCATCTCTTCATAATATTGCTTTCCGCTTTTATCGGACAACAGGGCCTGAAGCTGCTCCTTGGTGTCAACCGGTGTTTTGTTGCAAAGTGTTCCTTCTGGCATGGTTCTAAATCCCCATAGTTTTTTTTATTCTAATGATTATTCTTTTGATCGGCTATTCGTTTTTAGCCGGCTTCAAGGCTATATATAACAGGAATAATGGAAAAATGGAATATTGGAATAATGTTATTAAACCAGCATTTTAATATTTAACCCAATATTCCAGTATTCCAGTATTCCAATCCAAATTTTACCAGACTATACCTTTGCCTTTCATTCCGCCACGCTTTATACCGTAGTCCATGCCGAGCTGGGCCCGGGTCATAAAGAAAAGCAAGAAATGCGAAAGTTTGGTAAACGGTATGACAATTAAAAGAATATGACCGCAGATAATATGTGCGATCAGCCAAAAATAGTAATCCGGTGCGCGATGATAGGCTAAAAACCCGGTGATAAAAGGCGCCACGGCAACCAACAACATCAGATAATCGTACCAGTCGGTGATAATGCGGACTTCGGGCAGCGCAATGCGACGCAGGATTAAAAAGAGGACCGAAACAATAACGATAACCGTCAAACCATCGGCCACGGCCTCCGGCAGCGTCCAGAGGCTGAAACCCCATTTCTCATTCAGCAAAACGTTATGGCCCAGCAGTAAAATCGGTGTAATCAGCAGACCGAAATGCATCGTAAAGACCCATAGCGTAAACCAGGGATTTTTGCGCCAGCTTCGGGTCCCGTATGGAAAAATCCAGAATAAAATGGAGCGCACCGCTCCCCTGACACCATAGGATACATTCTCGTTGTAAGTGACCCGGTCAAGTTTCCAATCTAGGCCCCTGACATAACGCACACCCCGAACAATCAAACCGATAATAAATATTCCGAATGATATCCAGACCATCGGGCCGGTTAAAAACTCGTACATGCGCGACTCCTTTATTGATCGAATTACCGCCTACTCTTGATTATCATCATCTCTCTGGCTCAAAAACAGCCAAAAAAAGGTGATGCCCAAAAGCGCACCAACGATTAAAATGTAAGTAATGCTTTCGGTGCGAAACATATATTCCTGTAACGTATGAATGGTCCCGTCCATCTTTAGCTCTTCCCAATTTTTGTTTGTTAGATTTTGCTTGAATCAACTATTATGCATCTTTAGTTACTTAACGTTTCTGTTATTTGTTATATGTTATTCGTTATTAGAAAAAATGAAGCAATAAGTAGATTCTCTGCATACAAATAACAAATAACGGATAACTAATGATCCTCATAATCCGGATGCGAGTATAATATCGGCATGCGGGTAACGATAAAGCGAAACGCGATAAGGCCCGCTGTCACCAGGAAAACTGAAATGACGATTTCCATCCAGTGCGGAAAATAGCGCTCACTGGATGGCAGATGCCAGTTAAACGCCACCAGAGAAACATTTAAACGGTTGACCATGATGCCCAGCACCGTCCAGGCTGCCGTCCATCTAATCAGTTTTATGTTTTTATCACGCACCCCGACAGCATACAAAAAACAGGGCAGCGCCACAAATCCCAGCAACTCCACTAAATACCAGAGGCCGTAATTGGTTGCCAGCAGGTGCCAGTTATTGCCTTCCGATATGCCGATCACCTTGGTAATAAAATAGCCGGCTAAAACCAGCGAGGCGGCTTTGCCAAACCCCAGGGCCACCGTATCTTTTTCCTTCAAATGGGCTTCATCCATTTTATTAGCGAAATAACGATGAGACAAGGTGCTTTCAAATATCACCATGGACAGGCCGGCAATAATCGCCGACACAAAGAAAAACACCGGTAGATAAGGCGAATACCATAATGGATGCAGTTTTGCCGGAGCGATCAAAAAAAGCGCGCCCAACGATGACTGATGTAAGGTTGACAGAATAACGCCGAAAATCGTTAAGAGCAATGTCAGTCTAACCACAATACTGCGTGCCCGTTTCAATCCCAGCCATTCCATGGCTGCCGGTGAAAATTCAATAAAAAGCACGGTGAGGTAAAGCGCCACACAGGCTGCCACTTCAAACAACAATGAGGTGGTTCCCTGCTGTATGATAAACGGGTAAGGCAGACGCCAGGGCCTGCCGACATCGTAATTCAATGCAACAACAACCAGGGCATAGCCCAGAAACCCGGTCAGAATCGCCGGCCGCACCGCTGAATGGTATTTTTTCATACCAAAGATGTATACCGCCGCTGAGGTGACGAATCCCCCCGCTGCCAGGGCCACACCCACCAGGAGGTCAAATCCAATCCATATCCCCCAGGGATTATAATCGGACAGATTGGTGACTGCGCCCAAACCGCCTGTAAAGCGCAAGGCCGTTACAATTAATCCCAATATGACAATAATTCCAGCAATCACGTTAAAGGGGGTTAAAAAAGATTTGCTGGTTGTCGCAGCTTCATCAGACATCAGGAATCCTCCTCGCTTGGCTTTTTATCCGCTTCTTCGGGTTGCGTATCGGAAGCTTCTTCCTCTTTGGGTTTGGCTGCTTCTTCAAGTGCCTTTTTTACCGCATTATCGATCTCTTTTTGCTTAAATTTCTGCATCTGTTCGATTTCTTTGGCATGCTTGGCCTTTGCTTCGGCATTGGCTTGCTCAACGGCGGTTGCAACCGCTACGTCCGTTTCCTGATTCGCAATTTTCTCTTTGCGCTTTGACATGGCATAGATGCCTGTGAGCAGCACCGGCCATAGCCCGGCAACGATCGGTACGCCCATCAGCGCACCGGAGGTCAGTTCGGGTGCCGGCGTAAATCCCAGGTCCTCGCGCATTCCGACCTCGTTGAAAGGCACCGCGGACAGATACAACCAGCTGGTACCGCCCATTTCATTTTCACCGTAGATGTGATCCACATAGCGATCCGGAAATTTGGATATTCGCTGACGGGCGATCTTCAACAAATCGGTACGCTTGCCAAAGGTCAGCGCTTCCGTCGGGCATGACTGCACACAGCCGGGAAGCAGCCCTTTTTCAATTCGCGGAGAACAGAGGGTGCATTTCATCACCCGCGGTTCCAGGGCTTCATCGTATTCGTAAGTTGGGATTTCAAAGGGGCAGGCAATCATACAGTAGCGGCAGCCCACGCAAACCGATTCATCGTAAATCACCGCACCTCTGGGAGTTTTTGTAAACGCCCGCACAAAGCAAGCCGAGGCACAGGCCGGCTCCAGGCAATGGTTGCACTGCACTTTGCGATACAGCGGCCCTTTCACATTGACATTGCTGACTGTATCGTAGCGATTGACGATGGTGTAAGTTTTGGCAGTCGTTCGTCGTTTGGTTTCCAAAATTGAAAGATCATCAAATGGTAGATCCGGAGCCGGCAGCGCGTTTACGGTGTTGCATTCTGCTTCACATTTGCGGCATCCAATACAGCGTGTGTTGTCAAACAAAACGCCCATGCTATTGGGATATCCGCTAAAATGCTTGTTTGAGGCTGCGCTGGCAGTTTTCCCCAACGCCGTGCCTGCAGATGCAGCACCCAACCAGCCTAAAAATTTTCTGCGTGTGATCGACATAATTTCCTCATTTTTTCTATTCTGCTTTTAATCCATTGAATATGGTAGATCACGCCTAAAGGCACATAAAAAGAGGTGCCTAAAGTGAACGAAAGTTGGAAGTTCCTAAAGTTATAGCTTACCGCAGAGACGCAGAGGGCGCAGAGAGATAATCTCTTTATAAAAAACCTCTGCGGACTTTGCGTCTCTGCGGTGAAACATATAAAAATGACAAAATTCCTTAACTTTAGTCACTTTAGATCACTTCTCACTTTAGCGCACTTGCATTAATGTATTTTTAAGATAGATTCTAACCTCTTTTCTGATGACAGGCGACGCAATTGGTTGCCGCCGGTTTTTCAATGCCCATTGCCTCGTGGCACTCCATGCACTGGCGATGGTAAGCCGCCATGAGTCCGGGCTTGGACGGATCGCTCTCATCGAAGGGCCGGCCGTGGCAACTGGCGCAACTCGGCGGCTTTTTGGCCGCCGGGCTATGATGATGGCAGCCCTGACAGAGGACATTTTGGTCTTGATGAAAATAGCGGACCAGCTGGCTGTCTTTAATATTAGCGGCCAGGGTCTTGACAATTTTACGATGCGGTAACTTGACCGGCCCGTATTGGTTCATCAACCTCTTTATTTCGACATTTTCCGGCACCTCTGAATCAACAACTGTATGGATTACGGGGTAGCGGGAATCAAGCATCATGGTCGCCAGATCTTTTTCTTCGGTATATTGAAGGCTTTCGGCAATTCGGGCAGCATCCGCCATATGGCAGGCCTGACAGGCATTGGGGTCCTGCTGACGGGCCCTGGCGATGCTGGTGTGACAGCCGGCACATTTGGGATCGCGCTGGTTTATATCATGACAGCCCAAACAGCTCATATTCACATTGAGACGGTGCATCGACGCTTCAAGCGTTACCTGATTGCCCTCTTTGGTGCCCTGCAGCGTATGGCACTGGACACAGGCATTTAAATTGGCGTGATGGCAAACCCGGCAGGTATCGTTGTATTCTTCATGAGATTTGTGACTGAATGGCACCATCTTCATGCGCGCGCCCTGCTTAGGATCTTTAATTCCGGATTTGCTGGTGCGCACAAAAACCATATCCGGCTGATTACGCTTCATTCGCGGGATGACTTTGAGTCTTTCAATCAGCTTTTGCTGGGCGGGATCATGACAGCCGCCACAGGTAATCGGACCGGCATCATCGAATTTGGCCAGGGTTTTGCGATGACAATCAATACAGGCAAGATGCGACGCCAGTCGCAGCGAAATCCGGTTTTCTTCTGTGACGTCTTTATGGCAATAGCGGCAAGTGCCCTCTTTGCCCTTGGCATGATAAAGCTTTTTGGTGACCTCAGTATATTGATGGTGGCAGCTTTCACATTTTTCCTTTTGCGCTTTG
>JASFIX010000068.1:0-11278 GCA_050122435.1 Desulfobacterales bacterium | reverse complement strand
CTCGTAAAGATTGAGCTGCTTCATTTTAGCCTCCTGCGTATTGTAAGTTAACCTTTGGCCTGTCATCATAAATGAATGTTAGGCACTAGATCATTGATTTAGGTCAAAACATCACCATTGAATTATGCGATGTAAAGACGCAAAGCGGTCGTGCATCGGAGATGAAAAAAAGGCCCGCGATCGACGATAATTTACGTTTTTTCGCCGATCAGCGGGCCAGGATCAATATCGTTAGTTTGCCTAACAGCGGCTTTTAGATTGTCAGGTTATTTTTAGCGGGCGGCTTTGGCAGTCGGTGATATGGTTACATCAATGCGCCGATTGATTGCGCGACCCCTTTCAGTTGAATTCGAGGCCAGCGGACGCATGGACCCGTATCCGACGGCAATGATTTTATCAAAAGGCAAAACGCCATTGGCAACCATATATTGCCGAACCGCTTCCGCCCTCTGCTGGGACAGATGCTCGTTTAATGGTTCCGGCCCGGTGCTGTCGGTATGGCCGCCAATAATCACATCGGGTTCTCCAAAGGCGCGAATAGCACGCTGGACTTTGCCAAGCAGGGCATAATTATCCGGCATAATCACCGATTGCCCAACCGGAAAGTGGATAGTTTTCAGCCGAATGATAAGCTGGTTTTCTCTTTTATACACTTCAGCTTCACTGGGATCAAAGTAATCCCTGACCTCGCTGAAAAGCTGGTTTAATTGTTTTTCGGCCAAAAGCCGTTCCTGGTGCTGACGGCTTTGACCTTCCAGCGAAGCGATCTTTTGCTGCAGGTCGGTGATTTCTAATTGCTGGGATTTTAGCTTATTCGCTGCAAATTCATGGTCAGACTGTTGTGCGGAAATTGTCGCCAGAATGCTTTTATTCTGTTGTTCAAATGATTGATCCCGCATATCCGGTGCCCTCAGGCCGCTGGATATTGTGTACAGGATGGCCTCCATTTTCAAGGCAGTCTGTTCCGGCGTCATCTGCCGAATTTTGCTGGTCTCTGCAGCAATTTCCATATGGCGGCGCGCCAAAAACAGGGCTTCGTTGGCCAGCATACCCATCTGCTCTTTTTGGTAGGGATTTTCAGTAATAAACGTATCGGCTTCAGCCAATTTGTTTTTAGCAGCGGTATAAGACTCCGGAGCAATTTTATCTGATTCTTGTTTTTCGGCCGCCCTGAGCAGATTGCGAACCTCCCCGATGGTCTGAATTTTAATTGCTCTTATTTCCAGCTGGCGGAATTGCTCGGTTACAGCGGCCTGGTTGCGTTGGGCGTAACCGAGGTCTTCTTTTTCAATCGCTCGCGAGAGTTTTAAAAACGCTTCCTCTGCGGTCTGGTAATCCCGACCTAGTGCGGCAGCACCGGCTTTACGGGCCAGTTCGCGTCCCTGAATGGCTTCCGCCAGCGAGACTTTGGATACCTCTGCAATTTTTTTGGCTCGGTCAAGCGCCGCTCTGCTGATTGCAATTTCGTCAAAGATTTTCGCCAGTTCAGCACCTTCCTCCAGAAGTCTCTTGGCCTCATTGAGAGAAGACTCGGCTTTGGCGAACCATGTGGGTGACAGTACATTTATGTTTTCGTTACGTGCCATGGCCACATCATTCTCCAACTGGTTGATCAGCTGCTGAGGATGCGCTGTTTTTGAAATCGATTCAACTTCCAGTTGTCGACCCCCGCAGGCGGTTAGCAGAACCAATATCATCATAAACCACATAATCGTTAAAAAAGAGGTCTTTTGAGTCATCTTCTTGAAGCCCTTTCTGTTTAGATTTAAAATATCAGTCTAACAAAATATTGCGCCGAACGGCAAGTTAAAATAACCTAAAGTCGATCCCACGCCGGCATTGATTTTTAAAAACCCTGCCAGCCGGTGTTGTGCTTTGACCTTAAAGATATTAAGATGATATGTAGAACCCTAATGGAGCGATAAACGCTCAATTAGGCGTTATTGGTTAATGGTTAATCATTTATAGAATTCGATGACAGGCTTATTTTGTATTCCTATAATGGGCGAGATATCAAATTAGATCTCATTCTTTTTTTAAACCAATAACCAATAACGAATAACAGATGACACCCAATTTTATAACGCGGCCACTATGAAAACAGCCCATACGCAAGATATTATCGCCTCAAATGCCCATACGAATAATCGTTGTCTCTCCTGCGGCACTGGTGAGAACATGGGGCGGCGAAAATACTGTTCAATCGAATGCCGTCAAAAGCTGCGTTATAGCCTCAATATGCGGACGGGTTTGCTGAAAGCACTGAACACAAAGTTTGCGACTTTTTATTTTACAACATCTTTGATTTTTTTGGATGTATTGCCTTATGGCTCGATGAACCTGTTTAGCTTTCTTTTTCCGCGAACTCCCGGCCGAAAACCGGTTGATGATTTCGTTACGATGGCCAATGTGCTCGGCAATGCCTGGTGGGCTGAAAAACGCCGGACCAACAAACGCTACATTGCCACCCAGCACGTTTTGGAAAAAGCCAAAAACCAGCAGACCACTGCCAAATCCATTAAACCGTTCGAAATCGTAGAGCCGGCTCGTATGGCCAAATCGCTGACTTTTTTAAAGTTGGGCCGTTCGGACCTGGACTCGCCCCAGTTGCAGCGGGTCATAAAAAGCGCCTACCGGCAGCAGGCCAAGGTTCATCATCCGGATCATAGCGGCGATGCGGCGGTTTTTCGAAAAGTTCAGCACGCTTATGAACAGCTAATGGATTGGGCCGAAAACCCGACATTTACGCGGCGACGCGGCTTTCCGGATAAATGGTTTTATGAAGGCGCTACTAGCCGATGGATACAGCCTGCACCCTTCAAACTCAATTCCCGTTAAAACGAGTTTAACACGGTTTAGCCGGTTTGCCCGTTGAGCCCGTTAGCCCGTAGATGAAAAAATCGATCTTGCTGTTTTTAACCGGCTCAACGGGCTAACCGGCTAACGGGCTTAACCGATTGCGGCGGCGACCATGGCCTGAACGTTTTCCAGTTTGGCATTGGCTGGAATATCGCAGCCGGATTGCAGAATAAAGCCCTGCGGGCCGAGCTCCCGAATCAGGCGGGAGCAGTATTGGAAAACCTCGTCCGGATGGTTTAAAAACAGCATAGACGCCGGGACATCTCCCATGATGCACATATGATTATCCAGGATTTTTTTGGCCCGGAAAATATCGGTCTCTCCATCCAGCGCCAGGATACATTTACCCCGGGGAAGTTCTTTGAAACGCTCAAGTTCACGGGTCCAATCCGAATCCAGATGCAGCAGTGCGATCAGGCCGGCGTCAATTACTTCATATACCAGTTTGCGGAAGTAAGGCCACACAAACCGATTCCACATGGACGGGGATAACAAACACGGCGCTGACCGCCAGCCACCAACCCATACCAGCGGGTAACCCAGATCTTTTGCGCGCTGGATTGTTTTATGTGCCAGATGCGGCAAGATGGCACCCATGGCGGCTTCGACTTTATCCGGAATTTCGAGCAGATCCATTGCAAATTTCATCAGCGACCGGGACCCGCATAATAGTTCGATCGGCGTTGTGACGTCGCCTCCGGTCAACACCGGAACGCCTATTTTTTGCCATAGTGCGCGCACATCAATGGATTTGCGTTCCGGTGAAAAATATTCGGGCGGTGCATCTTTGAGTAGATGCTCGCGCATCATTTTGTTAAAAAAGTCCGGCCAGCCATGATCCAGAATTCGATCGTAATCATTCCTGCCGAGCAGCTCAGTTTCCACCACCTGCCACATTTCATTTTCCGGCAAATCGACACCCGGCACACGAACCTTGGCCATAAAGTCATAGCAAAGTGCATATGGCCAAAAAGAACCATAGTTGATGGCATCACCTTCACCGACGATTTGATACGCATGGATCATCGTATCAATGTTCGTTTGCGGGGATCGTAGAAAGGCCGCCATGGAGGTTTGAGTGACTTCAGCGGCAAATCCAGAATACTCAAGAACAACCGGTGTGCGGTCGGGCTCTTCGAGAGCCACGGATTGTAAAATTCTTGTTAACCTCTGATTGTATAGATCTTCATTACCCATATTTAAGCTTCTGGTCCTCACTGCTTTTTTACTTCACCACAGAGACGCAGAATTCGCAGAGAAAGTATTTATAAAAATCATCTCTGCGTTCTCTGCGTCTCTGCGTCTCTGCGGTGAAAAGTTTAATTTCGAACGGTCTAAAGCTACCTTTGGAAGACCGCACCTGTGTCCGCACTGGACACCATTTGCGCATATCGGGCCAGATAACCGCTTTTGACTTTGGGCTCAAATTTCGGCAGCTTGACAATCCGGTTCCGGATCTCTTCGGCGGTCAACCGGACGTTGAGCGTTTTATGGGGGATATCGATTTCGATGATATCACCTTCACGCAGCGCCGCGATGGGACCTGCGGCGGCGGCTTCCGGTGAAACGTGCCCGATAGCCGCTCCACGGCTGGCTCCGGAAAAACGGCCGTCGGTGATCAGCGCCACCTCCTTATCCATGCCCATGCCTGCGAGGGCCGAAGTCGGTGACAGCATTTCGCGCATGCCGGGTCCGCCCCTGGGCCCTTCATAACGAACGACGATTACCTCGCCTTTTTTGATGTGGCCATCCATGATGGCCTCAAACACATCTTCTTCGGAATTGAAGATCCGGGCCGGTCCGGAATGGGTTAGCATCTCTTCAGATACGGCGGCTTGCTTGACAATGGCGCCATCGGGCGCCAGGTTACCGGTGAGAATGGCCAGTCCACCGGTGGCATGAACCGGTTTTTCAATTGGACGAATAACCTCATAATCCTTCACACCGGCGTTGATTTCGGCCAGCATCTCCCCAAGCGATTTCCCGTAGACCGTTGGCGGGTCGGTTTTGATGAGTTTGCCTTTTTGCAGTTCTGCCAGTATGGCGGGAATCCCGCCGGCATAAAAAAGATCCACAACATGGTGGGGACCTGCGGGAGCGATCGAAGTCAGGTGGGGAACTTTAGCGCTAAACGGGTCAAGATCCCTGAGGGTTAAATTCAAACCGGCATAGTACGCCAGGGCCGGAATGTGCAAGGCCGTGTTGGTGGATCCCCCCAGTGCCATGTCGGCCGCAATGGCATTGTGAAACGCGTCTTGCGTCATTATATCCCGTGGCTTGAGGTCTTTTTTTACCAGGTCCACGATTTTATAGCCGGTTTCTTTAGCCAGCCATATTCGCTCTGAAAAAACAGCCGGAACACTGCCGTTAAACGGCAAGGACATGCCCAGCGCCTCAGACAGGTTATTCATCGTGTTCGCTGTAAACATTCCCGAACATGATCCGGCGCCGGGACAGGCGGCGCATTCGAAAGTGTCCAGCTCTTCTCGGGAGATCTTTCCGCTTTTGAAGCGGCCCACAGCCTCAAAAACCTTGTCCAAGCCCGTATCTTTGCCATAAACTTTACCCGGCAACATTGGACCTCCGGACAGAAAAATAGAGGGAATGTTGAGTCGGGCAGCCGCAATCAGCATCCCCGGAATAATCTTGTCACAGGATGCCAGCAGAACAAGGCCGTCAAAGGGATGGGCAACCGCCATGGTTTCAACGGTGTCGGCAATGAGCTCCCTGCTGGGCAGCGAATATTTCATGCCGTCATGGTTCATGGCGATTCCGTCGCAGATGCCGATGGTGTTAAAAACCAGCGGTGTGCCGCCGCCAGCATAAACACCCGCTTTGACGGCATCGACCAGTTTGTCCAGATGCATGTGCCCCGGTATGATTTCATTAAACGAATTGGCAATGCCGATGATCGGACGGTTCAGTTCCCAATCCGTGAAGCCATCTGCTCTCAGCAGCGAGCGGTGCGGTGCTCGTTCAGGCCCCTTGGTCATTAAATCGCTTCGTTTCGTCATTTTAATTCTTCCTTTATTTTTGAAAGAGAAGATTGATAAACTCATCTTGAATTTTACAAGTTACCTGTAGGACACGCCACTAATGGATTTATTCTAACGCAACAGGCTTCAGCAGCTTTTCCACATATATCGGCACGGGGATGAGCTTCTGGGATAGCATGATTTCTTCGGTTTGCCTCCAGGCGGCCGCATCAATTTTGCCGAATTCGAAATCCGGTGTCGGCATCATCAAAATGCGGGTGGCCGGCAGCTGCTGGCGCACAATTTCCTCAGGTGTTTCTTTGTTGTATTTTAAAACGGTATCAATTGCTTTTTGTTCATGAGCGGGCTTGAGGACTTCCCGCCAGCCCTGCAGCAGCGCCCGAGTGAAATTTTTAACTGTTTCGGGGCGTTCCTCAAGCATTTTTCGGGTGGTGACGACCGAGTTGGCGACAAAGCGGATGCCCATTTTGCTGGGATCCATCAGGTCAAAGCGTTCCCCGGCTTTTTGCAGTTTGGCGCCGATAAGGGGGGCCTGAGCATTGCGATAAAGGGGCCACAGATCAACCTTACCCTGGTAAAAAGGGGTATAATCGTAGCGCACACTGAAAAGATTGACCTCGCTTTCTTTGATGTCATATTTTGCCAGCAGCGCACGCATAATGGTCTCATCGTTACCGCCGTGGGTGATGCCGATGGTTTTGCCCTTCAGGTCCTGCGGTGTTTTGAGCGGTGTTTTATCCGGCCGATAAATCCAGTGCAGGGGATTGATTTGAAAAAGCTGGGCGATGACGACAATCGGTGCTCCTTTTGAAACCGCTCGAATCACCTGATCAGCGGATGCCACCCCAAACTGAGCGTGACCCAGTTCCAGTTCTTTGATGGCATCTTTTTCAGGGCCGCCCGGTTTAACGGTTACGTTTAGGCCATTTTTAGCGAATAACCCGCTGTCATATGCGAAGAGATCACCGACCACACTAATATTAAAAAGCCACTTGAGGCGGTAGCTTACCTCTTCCAGGGGTTTTTCATCATCCCGGGCACACCCTGTCAGGACGAGGACGAGGATCATCATGATCCCCAGCAAACCGATTTTTTGAAGAAGTTTGCGCTGCATCTTCTTTCCTTCACGTTCTTTCGACAAAAACCAAATAGGACAAAACGGTTTCATCTAAATACTGCCGAATCGTTTCTTAATCAACCATCCGATCCATTCAAGCAAAACCAGATATATAGACGTGCAAATACCGATTAAAAATAGTGCCACCAGTATTTTCGCCAGATCACTTTGGTACAGGGCGATGCGGATACTGTATCCGATGCCGGCATTGGCGGCAATAAATTCTGCCACGATCGTGCCCACCATGGCCAAGGTTGCGCTTCCAACAATGACCGTAATCAGCTTGTGAATATTTTCAAATGCCCGGATTTTGACCTGCAGACGCCAGTTCATCTGAAGGGTGGATTCAAAGAAATGCTCGATTTCCTTGACAGGCTCGGACAATATGCCGATGAAAGAGAGCAGTAAAGGAAAATAGCAAATCATCGCCGCAATGAGCAGGCGGGAAGACAACCCATCGCCCAGTAAGATAAATATGATCGGTGCTACGGCTACGATCGGGTAGGCTTGAATATTATAAGCGGCCACCCGGATAAAGGAACCGATCCAGATGGTCAGCCGGCCGATTATCCCCACAACAGTTGCCATACAGATGGACAGCAAATGGCCCAGAATGGCAACGCACAGCGTATTGAGCACCGCCAGTAGGTATAACCCGAAATATCGACGACAGGTAGTCCAGATTTCAGTAACACCGGGTATGGTGTAATCAGACAGGTTCAGGCTATATTTCACCAGCATCAGCGCAGAAAGGCCGATGAAATAGATTATCAAAAATTGATAAACACGCCTATGAAGCATTGACGATCTCCAGCATACTTTGCTCAAGATCCTTTTCTTTCAATATCCGCTGGTCATTAAAATCCTGACCCCGAAGTGACACGGCTTGCGGGGCCTTATAGTGGCTGCGCAACACAAGGATCTGTTTGCAAAATTTTGATACCTCAACCACATTATGGGAGATATATAGGAAACAGCGCTCGGGAAACAGGGATTTGATTTTTATAATTATTTTTTCTTTAGTGATTTCGTCTACATTGGCCAGGCTTTCATCCATAATGAGTAAATCAAAGTCCTGCAGCAGGTAGCGGGCTAAATTGGTCCGGTTTTGCTGGCCTAATGAGAGTTGGGCAAAGCGGGAGTTCAAACAGGACTGTAGTCCAAATGAATCCACCAGATCTTCCAGTCGCTGACGGTTGGGTTCGGGTGTGATCGATTTCAGATGCTCACGAATACAGCACCAGCCGGGGAGTCTTTCGAGATTATAGGTGTAGAGGACCTGACGGATTTGATGCAGATTAATCTCACCGGCAAAGCCTCTGATATCACCGGCAATCATTTTTGCCAGGGTCGTCTTGCCGACACCCGAAGGTCCGAACAGGGCGTGAAAGCCCGGCTCGGTCACCTGACAGTTCAACTGCCGGAATACCTCACCGATGGATCCCGGATACTTGTAATTTAATTCCTTTAATTCGAGTCGCATCTGTCTTGAACAAACGGGGCTGATTTAGTTTTGACAGGCGTTCAGCTAGATCCTTTTGGTTTTTCTGAAATTTATTCGCCTGCGCCTCTGAGTCCCCTGTCGTACTTTAAATAAAAATACAGGCCAATTCCACCCGCGATCATCAAGGAACAAAGTATCTGACCCATGGAAAACGAGGATAAAACTAAACCCAAATGAGCATCAGGCTCCCGAAAATATTCGATAAAAAACCGGACCGTTCCGTAACCGATAATATATAATGCCAGCATGGCGCCTTGCGGGACGTTCCTATTGCGGATACTCCATAGAATGACAAAAAGAAAAACACCTTCAAAGAAGGCCTCATAGAGCTGGGATGGATGCCGCAGCGCTTTTTCTGGTGCTTGTGGAAAATACATTCCGATCGGTGAGGTGGTTACCCGGCCAAATAATTCCCCGTTTATAAAATTTCCGAGCCGCCCAAAGGTATAACCCAGCGGCACCACCGGAACATACAAATCCATTACTTCCCAGTAATTAATTTTGGCTTTGTGGACATACCAGGAGACGGCCAGCAATATTCCGATAAGGCCGCCATGGTACGACATGCCCGAGATGCCGGTAAAGGTAAAGCCGTTTGAAAACGAAAAGGGTAGAAAAATCTCGAGTGGATGGCGCAGGTAATAGGATAAATTGTAAAATAATACATAGCCGATCCGTGCGCCGATAATAAGGCCCACAATGGCATAGGTGGTTAAATCGTTTACCTGATTTTTTGAGAAACCGAAACGTTTTTCATGTTTGATGCGATAGAGCACCAGAAAATAGGTGAAGGCAAAAGCGACGATATACATCAGCCCGTAATACTGGAGCCTGAACCAGCCGATTTCAAATATAACCGGGCTAATGTTTCGCGGCAGCTGCTGCCACCAGTCCCAGAACTCACCCATAAAAACTTACTTCTCACTCCTTTCAATAATCTCAGCCAATCATAGGGTATTCTTTTTTCTGTGTCAAAGAGAGTTAGTGTGTCTACCAAATGAGCTAAAATTTAAAATGATCTAAATTGCCTGAAATCATGGTCACACTTGCACATCATAAGCATTTGCGTCTGGCGCTGCACCATCTTATAAGATAACTTCCAGACGGGCCAGTGAATATTTAGTTGATATATTTTGCAGGTATGGAATACTAGATGGTAAGGCACACGGGAGGGAAGATTTTTAAATTCGCAGGATCTAAAAAGCCACTGTTAATTCCTTTCCAAAAAGTAACTGAAACTGGTATGGCAGGATAAAATTTAATGAGCGTATCTGAAAATGCCTCACATCTTTTTGATGCATCTGTTGAACGCGTTGCTAAGGACACCGTGCGCATCAGCTGGAAAACTGAACTCAAAGACCTTCAGGTTTCAATTTATCATGGCGATTCACCCGAAACCATGCAGCGCAACGCCCCCTTGTACCGGATTAAAGGCGAAACCTCCGTCGAAATTTCAGGCCTGAATTCGGATATGCCACACTACTTTGAAATCGTTCCGGATAAGGGTAGTGCCAGGGTTATCAGTGAGCGGCGCTTACCGCTGCAGGGAGCGGTCAATTTCAGAGACCTTGGCGGCTATGCGACCACCACCGGGCAACGCGTAAGGTGGGGCCAGGTTTTCCGCTCGGATCATCTGTCCAACCTGACAGCGCACGATATTGATTTTCTGCAGCGCATGAAACTTCATTGCGTTTTTGATTTTCGAACATCGACTGAAGCCCAACGCAGGCCCGATCGATTTCCGGGAGATGGGCCCGGTGAACACGTCCACCTGCCGATGGACAATCTAAAATCTGATCCCACAGATTTATTCAAAAAGATTGAAAGGGGGGATACGAGCTGGTTGACCAAAGAATTTTTAATTGAGGGTTATATTTTAAATATCGAAGAATTCGCCCCGGTCTGGGGCGAGGTGTTCAAGCGATTGGCAGACCCCGATCAGCTGCCGCTGGTTTTTCACTGCACCGGCGGCAAGGACCGGGCCGGCACCTGTGCAGCGTTGATTTTGCTTGCTTTGGGGGTTTCGGAAAAGACCGTCATCTACGACCATGGCCTTTCCAATATTTATATTCGTGATGTGGTCAAAGGGATCTATGCGAAATTTGATGCGGCCGGCATTGATCGGGAAAAAATTTCCCCCTATTTTTCAGCGCCGCGTTACTGTATAGAGGCTCTGCTGACGCACCTGCGCGAAAAATATGGTTCCCCCGTCGCGTACCTAAAATCAAAAGCGGGGGTAACCGAGGAGATGCTAAAAAAGATAAGAGAGCAGCTGCTAGAGTAAAACAGATTAAGCCATTGCTTCCGGTCGCTGGTGACTAGCTTCTATCAGTTGGTTGCCGACCTCAAATAGGTTTCAGGTGTCAGTGTTCAGGTGTCAGCACTTTCTGACACCTGACACCCGCCTGCGCGGCCGTAGCCGCTACGGCGCGGCGAAGGCCCGAAACCTGACACCTGATTGACTGTTCCAATCTTAAATTGACATTGTCAGAAAATTACTTTATTATTGATTTTATTATGTAAAACACTCGATTGGCATACCTGAGCGGCATTCCTATTAGGCGGTCGAATACATTGACTAAAGGATCTCGGTAATGGAATCTTCCGATAACCATTCAAACGAGCCGAACATTTCCGTTGTAACCGCTCGATTGTTTGAAATCATTTTAGATATGCCTTTCAAAGACCGCCGCATCCTGTTACAAGATCTTGAAGCAAAGCACTCGCAGGGAAGAAGAAGATTCGCCCGGAAGCCCTATTTTATGCCGGTAGATTTTGCAACTCCGGATCGCGCCTTTAGCG